>DASVVM010000015.1:0-35152 GCA_036386555.1 Allosphingosinicella sp. | reverse complement strand
ATGGTCCCCCTCCCCACCGCTTCGCGGCAGGGAGGATCAGGTGCGCAGGAACGCCCTGATCCATTCCGCCACCAGCGCCCGGTCGTTCGGCCGGTCCAGCGAGGCTATCGCTTTGTCCGGGTCGGGGACCCGGGCGCGGCGGTGCTCGATCAGAGCCTGGGCGTAATCGGGCTCGAACTCCGGGTGGAACTGCATCGAGATAGCCGGGGCTTCTTCATATTCGAGCATTCCGAAGGGCGTGAAGGGGTTGCCGGCCAGAACCCGGACGCCCGGCGGCGGGACCACGACCTGGTCCTGGTGGGACACCGGGACCGCGATCCGGCCGGGAGGCGCCTCGTCCATCCAGGGCGCGCGCTCCCACAGATCGTAATCCTGGAGGCCGATGCCCCAGCCGCGCTCGGATTTCTCGACCCGGCCGCCCAACGCCTCCGCCATCGCCTGGTGTCCGAAGCAGATCCCGACGAGCTTCGTCCGTCCCTTCGCCTCGCGGAGGAAGCCGAGCAACGGGGCGATCCAGGGCAAAGGCTCGTAGACGCCTGCCGCGGAGCCTGTGACCAGGAAAGCGGGATGGGCGTCGGGCGACGGAAGCGGTGCTCCGCCCTGGACGTCGTAGCCCCGGAGGCTGAAGGCCGGCCCCAGCAGCCGGCCGAACATATCGTCATAGGGCCCGAAGCGCGGGGCGAGGTCCGGCGGCGGGGCACCGGTGCGCAGGATTGCGACTTCCATGTCAGCGCCTCTATCCGGGCGCCGCGCCTCGCGCTAGCGCAGCCAGCCGCGCCTCGCGGCGACCCCCGAGAACCAGAGCAGAAGGGCCACGACGAGCAGGATGAATGCGGGGAAGGCGGCCGCCGAAGCGCCCATCCTGCTGAGGATCGGAGTGAAGAGGAAGGTCCAGCCGAACTGGACGATCACTCCGGCCAGCGATGCCGCGAAGGCGAGCCGGGCCCAGCGCCGCCTCAGGAGCAGGCCGATCGCTCCGAGCAGGCCGGCCCAGACCGCGACCGCATAGGCCCCGACCGCCCAGCCGGGCATGGCCCTCCAGACTTCCTGCTGAACCTCGGGAAGCCTTGCCATTTCGGCCGGGTCCATCCCGACCTGGCTCACATACATGAAGCAGCCGAAGCCGTTCCAGAGCAGAGCGCCGAGCGCGACCGCCCAATACCAGCCGGGAACCCGATCCGAATTGAAAGCCGTCGCCATCCTCGACTCCCTCAAGGCCGTTGCGGGAGCGAAACTGCAGCGCCGCGCCCGGGATGGCAAGGGGTTCGAAATCCTCCCCATGCGAAGCATGGGTGGAGGCGTCGCTGCGCAGAGGCGGGAGGTTCTCGCGGAACTGGAGAGGCCGGCGCCAGCTAACCCCTCCACCCCGCTACGCGGTGTCCCCCTCCCCATCTTCGATGGGGAGGATGAGGGTCAGCGGTCGCCTTTGTCGCCCTGGCCCGACTTGACCTTGGTCTTGGCGTGCTGGCGCCGGTCGGCCGCGAGGCTGGCGCCGACGTCGACCACCTCCTTGAACTTGCCCTCGGCATCGCGGCGCACGAAGCGCTTGTCGTTGCCCGTGTCGATCAGCTCGCGCTTGCGTTCGGCCATGGTCATTCTCCCTGCGTTTTCACGTCGGGGGAAGAATCCCTGGGAATCGGGCTGGTTCCGTCGCCGGGTCGACGAGGGCTTACGCCGCTTCGGCCTCGTATTCGTCGCTCATCACCGGGCCCGAATCCTGGCCCTTGGCGGAGACGTCGCGGTCGACCAGCTCGATGATCGCGATCGGCGCGGCGTCGGAGGCGCGGATGCCGGCCTTGATCACCCGGGTGTAGCCGCCCTCGCGGCCCGCGTAGCGCGGCGCCAGGACGTCGAACAGCTTCACCAGCTGCTTGTCGTCGAGCAGCCGGGCATGAGCGAGCCGGCGGTTGGAGAGGCCGCCCTTCTTGGCGAGCGTGATCAGCTTCTCCGTATAGGGACGAAGCTCCTTCGCCTTGGCGACGGTGGTCGTGATCTGCTCGTGCTTGATCAGGGCGGCGGCCATGTTGCGGAACAAGGCGGCGCGGTGGCTCGAGGTACGCTGCAGCTTGCGGCCGGCGTTGCGGTGACGCATGGTCTTTTCCTTCGTTCGTCCGGCACCCGTCCGAGGTAGCGCCGGCCAGGCGGTCGAAGAGGGGAGACCGCCCAAATCCCAAAATGCGACGGCGGAGCCCGAAGAGCCCCGCCTGCGGGGGTTCCTCAAGCCGATACGCGGCGTAAAGTCAAGGCTTGGCAAGCGTGCGGCGGAGCGATTCGGCATGCCGCAGGTTGACGTCATGGCGCCGCGGCGCCCGGCCGTGGCGCCTTCGAACTGGGAGGCAAGGATGCGCATCATCTTGTTGCTGGCGGCGGCGGGCGCGGCGGCGATGGCTGCCGACGCTCCGGCACGGTCGTTCGGGGTCATGGGTAAGAGCGGCGGCGCGCCGGGGGCTTCGGGGTCGGGGGCCGGTCATCATGCCGGCGCCGGCAGCTACGGCCATTTCCGCCCGGGCATGGGCCGCTGGAACGACGGCCGCCGGGGCCGTCACGACCGGTTCGGCCGCCCGGGCCGGAACGGCCATCATCGCTATGGCGCCTATGAAGGCTTCGGCATCGCCGGCCCGATCGGCGAGGTGGATCCGCACGGCAGCGGCTTCTTCGCCGGCGGCGGCGGAGCCGTCCGTGTCCGGGGCGGCCGGCCTTATTACGATTACGACCGCGCCTACCCCTATGAATGGGCGTCGGCCGCGGGCGGCCCCGGGCCCGACCGGGCCGAAGAGGAGCGGTGGAGCGAAGCTCGGCCCCGCTGCACCTACGAGAGCGGAGTCAGGGTCTGCCGCGGCTGGTGACGCCTTCCGAATTCAGGGTCTCACACCGAGTTTGCTCAGCGGACCGGCGGCGCCTGACACCCGATTTTGGGACCTTCGAGAGAAAATGTTAAAGGAAGGGAGGGCAGCAGGAGCAATTTCGTGGATGAAGATATCCAGCGGCGGAGCCTGATTTGCGATTTCCTAGTAAAAATGTATCTCGAGCAGGCCGCATCATTCCGTCATTACGAAACGCAGAGAACGGCAGCGACCACCATCCTCAGCTCAATATCCGCCGCGCTCATTGCGCTGACCGGCGCCCTTTGGGCCATGAATGGGGACTTGCGGCCGAGCGCCCTGCCCATCACCCTGACCCTTCTACTTACGGCTGGAACCGGCACTGTCCTGGTTACCAAACTATTCGAGCGCTCCCGGGTCAATCATTCCCTGGCCGAGGCTTATCTGAATTCGGCGAACGCGCTGATGGCGCCCGACGTCGGCGAGCTTTTCGAGGGTCGAGTGCACAACATCGCCTACGTCGCGAATGCCCATCGCGATTACGTGGCCTCCGCGGCGAAGAACAAACCCTATGAAATCTTCTTTCCGCGCGGGAAGAAGGACGGCGGCATCCTTGAGGATGACGTGTTCGCCGAGCGAATTGCGAACCACAATCCGGTGGACCCTCGTGAAATTGTGGTGCCCATCCACAATGTGTCCGTGGTCTTCCTATGGATGTACGTGGCCAAATGGGCGTCGTGGAGATTGTGGCCGATCGTCTTCCTTCTTCTCTTCTTCCTGGCTCTCTATCTGACTTGGCAGGCCGCGTTCTAGGCGGGGTTAAAGCGCTTCGACGATGGTCACGTTGCCCAGCCCGCCGCCCAGCGCGCCGCGGGTGGCCGGGATGACCTCCTCGAGCATGATCACCGGATCGCCGCCGGTCACGGTCAGGTTGACCATGGCGGCCGCCATGCCGCCAATCCGCAGATCTGATTTCAGGATTGATTTTCGGGACGATCCAACTGATCTTCCGACAAGTCGTTGGGGTGGCGGCAAAGGGGGGAATTCATGGTCGTAAGATCGGCATTGGCCGTCTTGGCGCTCGCGATGCTCGTGAGCGGGTGCAATACGATGCAAGGCGGCCTGCAAAGCGCCCCCGAGAGGGTCAAGCTCACTTATGAGAAGGACGGGCGTACCTACTTTCGGGATCCGGCTTATGACCCTTCCGCAGCAATCCTCAATAAGGAATGGGACAACAGCAAGAGCGAGGACGAGCGCAGAACCGCCCGAAACGATTACGTGACGGCGCAGATGAACCTCATCAACCGGCTTTTCACCGATTACGAGGCGACCTTCGTTACCGAAGCGCGAGAGGGAGGCTTCCTCGGCGATTTCATCGTCGGGGCGCTGACGATCGGAGCCTCGGCCATTCGCGACAACGAGGTCGTTCGTTTCCTCACGACGGCGGGGGCCACCGTCCAGGCCGGCCGAAGCGCGGTGGACAAGCAAATCCTGCTCGACCGCACGCTTTCGACCCTGCTCAACCAGATGGAAGCGGGCCGGGCCGGCGTGAAGGCGAGGATATTCGAACGCCTGAGGCTTCCATATGCCGATTATCCTATCGGCGCCGCGCAGATGGACGTGGAGGACTATTACAAGGCGGGCACCCTCGTGGGCGCGCTCACGGCCGCTGCGGACGCCGCGACGACGAGCAAGATCGAGGAACAGGAACGGGTCGACGTCGCGCTGACGGGCGTTTTCCAGACCGACCTCTTCACCGAAGCGCTTCGCACCTTCATCAGGGACGGCGGCGATGCCGCCGGCCGCACGGCTCGCCGCGCCAGGGCCCAGCGGGCTCTCGACGCACAGCGCATCGCCCTCGGAAAGAGAGCCGGATTGCCGGTGGTCGCCTTCATCGAAAGCGGCAGCGAGGCGGACAAGAAGAAGCTCGTCCAGGCTCTGCACGACGACCCGGAGATGGAGGCGGAGGCCAAAAAGAAGCTGGCCGATGCGCTCGCCGGCAACGCTCCGGCCGTGCAGACGGACGAGGGGACGGCCCCGGTAACCACGGACGTCGCGAACCCGGGGCCAACCGCCGGAAACACGGTTTTCACGGATGCATTCGAGACCGACGTCGCAACCGAGGCTCTGCGAACCTACCTCGGCACGGGCGGCGCCGCCGAGCGCAAGCGGCGTCGCGAGCTGGCCCAGAAATTGTTCGATGCCCAGCGGATTGCAATCGACAAGGCTCGAATGCCGGTCGCTGCCTTTGTTGAGAGAGGCGGTTCGCAGGACAAGGATCGACTCCTTCGCGCGCTGTGGGAGGCTGAGAGCGGCGATGCGAAGACACAGCTGACGCAGTTGCTTAGTGGAATTGGCGGTTAGGGAGGAACCCATGGCGAAACCGACGCAGACGATCACCAACGTGCCCGAAAATCGGGTCGAGGCGATCAAGCAGCAGATGATCGAGGGTGGTGCCGAAAGTGTCGAGGTCAAGCCCGACGACGAGGGCGGCTTCTTCAAGCTGATCGTCACCTGGCCGGAAGGCACGATCTTGGAATAGCGACAGCTCGGCCGCTCGACCCCGACGGCCGCGGCGCCGGGTCGGGACCAGCCCTAAAGCGCCTCGACGATCGTCACGTTGGCGAGGCCGCCGCCCTCGCACATGGTCTGGAGGCCGTAGCGCTTGCCGTCGGCCTTGAGGGCGTGGACGAGGGTGGTCATCAGCTTGGTGCCCGAGGCCCCGAGCGGGTGACCCAGCGCGATGGCGCCGCCGTTGACGTTGAGGCGCGCAGGGTCGGCGCCGATCTCGCGCAGCCAGGCGAGGGGGACCGGGGCGAAGGCCTCGTTGACTTCGTAGAGGTCGATGTCGGCGATGCTCATCCCCGAGCGCTCCAGGGCGCGGCGGGTGGCCGGGATGACCTCCTCGAGCATGATCACCGGATCGCCGCCGGTGACGGTCAGGTTGACGATCCGGGCGAGCGGGGTGAGGTTGTGCTCCTTAAGGGCGCGTTCGCTCACCACGACGACGCCCGAGGCGCCGTCGCAGATCTGGCTGGCGTTGGCGGCGCTGATCTTGCCGCCTTCCTTGAGCAGCTTGACCGAGGCGATGCTCTCCAGAGTCGCGTCGTAGCGAATGCCTTCGTCCTTCGAGTGGAGGGTCTCCTTCCCCTCGGCGTCGAAAACCTTCAGCGGAACGATCTCCTCGTCGAACGCTCCCGCCTCGGTAGCCCGGGCGGCCTTGCGGTGGCTGTCGAGGGCGAAGGCATCCAGCTCCTCCTTCCGGAACTGGTATTTCTCGGCGATCATCTCGGCGCCGGTGAACTGGCTGAACATCGGCACCCCGAAACGGTCCTGGATCCGCTTCGAGAAGGGGCCGGTGCCGATCCCGTGCTGCATCGGAAGGGTGACCGGAAGGCCCATCGGCACCCGGCTCATCGATTCGACCCCGGCGGCGATCACCACGTCCTGGGTCCCGCTCATCACCGCCTGGGCGGCGAACTGGACCGCCTGCTGCGACGAGCCGCATTGCCGGTCGATGGTGACCGCCGGGACCGAGGTTGGAAGCGAGGAGGCGAGGACGGCGTTGCGGCCGATATGGAAGGCCTGTTCGCCGGCCTGGCCGACGCAGCCCATGATCACGTCCTCGACCAGCGCGGGGTCGAGGCCGGAGCGGTGGATCAGGGCGTCGAGCACCTCCGCGGCCATGTCGGCCGGGTGCCAGTCCCTGAGGGCTCCGCCCCTGCGGCCGCCGGCGGTCCGGGCGGCGGCGACGATATAGGCTTCCGGCATGCGAGGGCTCCTGAGGTTTCGAGCGATGTAGGGGGAGGGGGCAGGGGGACGCAACTCCCCTCCCTGCAAGGGAGGGGTCGGGGGTGGGTCCGCCGAAGGCGGCCGAAACTCCGAGCCAGCAAGAAAGTCTCGCTTCGCTCGCCTACCACCCCCAGCCCCTCCCTTCCAGGGAGGGGAGTTGGTATTCGCTGGCGAACCGGTCCGGCTCGCGATAAGGGACGGGGATGGCCGAAAATCCCTTCACCAGGCATCCCCACGAAGTGGGCGAGAGCTACCCCGAGCATTTCGGGATGGCGGCTCGCTTCGGCGTGAGGATGATCGTCGGCGGCCTCGCCTGCTTCGTCCATGCGGTGTTCCCGTTCCTGTGCGAGCGGACCGGCAGCGAGACGGTGAGGGACCTCAACGCGAAGCTGGGCAAGCGGGTCGACAAACCCAATTGGGAGCGGCACCCGATCATCTGACGGGAGCCGCTGTCGTCATCCCGGCGAAAGCCGGGACCTCAGCGAAGAAAGGCACGATCGGTCTCCCCGAGGTCCCGGCTTTCGCCGGGACGACGGGACGACGACGAGGGAGAGACTCTCATGGGATCGATCGAAACCTGGTTCATTGCGGCTCATGCCGTCGCTCTCGTCGGCTGGATCGCCCTGTTCGCCTCGCCCTGGATCGGCCGGCGCCGCGCGGTGCTGACGGCGCGATGGGCGGCGGTTCCGCTCTGCCTGCTCTATCTGCTCTTCCTGCTCACGCATCTGAAGGCGATCCTGACGGACGCGGGCTACACCCTGGCGGCGATCGGCCGGTTTTTCGACAAGCCCGTCCTGCTCCTCGTCGGCTGGATCCATTATCTGGTGCTCGACCTCTTCGTCGGGAGCTGGCAGGCCGAGCATTCCGAAAAGGCGGGCGTTCCCTACGGCTTGCTTCTGCCGTGCCTGTTCGCGACGATGATGATCGGGCCGCTCGGCTTGCTGCTTTATCTGTGCGCGGCGGCGTGGAAGCGGAGGAGGGGCGAGGCGGCCGCGTAACTTCCGTCATCCCGGCGAAAGCCGGGACCCCAGGACAAGAAGTCTCGGCGGGTCTCCCCGAGGTCCCGGCTTTCGCCGGGATGACGGGCGCGTCCGGTTGCGGACGGAAAAAACATGCCGTTTGTCGAAAGCTCCGCGTCGTTTGTCGCTCGCCCCTAGGCGTCGGCCATGGCGTGCTTCTTGCAGATCGTTGCGGAAACGTAGCGTGAAGGGGTGGCCGGTGGCGAACAAGGCGGTTTGGGCGGGTCTGGCGGCGGCGGCTCTGGTGCTCGGCGGCACCGCTGGACAAGCCGCCCAGGCGCCGGGCGCCGACGGACGGACGGTCTACGAAGCCGCCTATTTCGCGCAATTCGCTCCGTCCAACGCGCTTCAGATGGTCCAGCGCGTGCCGGGCTTCACTCTGGAGCTCGGCAACCAGGAGGTTCGCGGCTTCGGCCAGGCGGCCGGCAACGTCGTCGTGAACGGCCAGCGGCCGAGCTCCAAGAGCGACACGCTGGAAACCATCCTGGCGCGGATCCCGGCGAGCCGGGTTGCCCGAATCGAGATCGGGGCGGGGGACCTGTTCGGATCGGAGTTCGCCGGCAAGCCGCAGGTCGTGAACGTCGTCACCACCGCCGCGGGCGGCCTCGCCGGCACGTTCAACGGTCAGCTGAGGCGCACCTATACCGGCCGCGTCGAACCGGACGTCACCGTCTCCGCGCTGCTTCGGCGCGGCAGGTCGAGCTTCAACGCCTCGGCCGGCTACCAGGCCTTTCCGACCACCGAGGCGGGGTTCGACCGTGTCACGGCCCTGCCGAGCGGAAGGCTGATCGAATATCGCGAGAAGGTGAACCGCATCTCCGACCGGACGGCGTTCGTTTCCGGCGCCTGGGAGCATAATGGCGGCGACAATCGAACCGCCCATCTCAATTTCCGGGTCTCGCAGAACTGGTTCGACCTCAAGCAGACCAACGACGTCCTCCTCCCGGCCGCCGGACCGATCCGGGACGACAGGCTCACCCAGAATTACGACCGGCGGAATTACGAGATTGGCGGCGACGTCACCCGCCCGCTCTGGGGCGGCGGGATCAAGCTCATCGGCCTCGCGACCAGGCGCCAGCGCAGCGACGTCGACACTTCGCTGAACCGCGTGAAGAGCGAGGTGATCGGCGGGTTCATCCAGGATATCGACAACGTCCGCGACGAGAGGGTGCTGCGGCTCGTCTGGAACCGCTCCGACCTGGGCGGCTGGAGCATCGAGGCCGGCGCGGAGGGCGTGCTCAACAAGCTTGACAGCGACGTCAATTTCTATCGTCTCAACGCCGGCGGGACCCAGACCCGGATCGACCTCCCGGTCGACCAGGCGGTGGTGAAGGAATATCGCGGCGAAGCCTTCCTCAATGCCGGCAAGGCTCTCTCCAAGACGCTCCGGCTGGACATGGGCCTCACCTACGAGGTGTCGCGCCTCACCGTCAGTGGAGACGCCGAAGCCGAGCGGGTGTTGAAGTTCCTCAAGCCCGAGGCGAGCCTCGACTATCGCGACAAATCGGGCTGGCACGCCCAGCTGTCGATCGCCCGCACCGTCGCCCAGCTCAATTTCGACGACTTCATCAGCACCGCCGAGCTGACCAACGACCGGGTCAACGGCGGCAATGCCGACCTGGTCCCGCAGCGCGCCTGGGAGATATTGGCGACGCTCGAGCAGCCGATCCTCGGCGACGGAATGGTCAAGGTTCAGGCCGGCTACAACCGGATCTCGCTGGTCCAGGACCGGATCCCGACTCCGCAGGGCTTCGATGCGCCCGGCAATCTCGGCAACGGCCGGATGCTGATCCTCAAGAGCACGATCGACGCGCCGCTGACGAAGCTCGGGATCAAGGGCGGCCGGCTGACCGTGAACAGCTCGCTGATCGATACCTCGGTCGAGGACCCCTACACCTTGCGCAAGCGGCAGTTCTCCGGCTTCAACCTCTACTCGGCCGACGCCAGCTTCCGTCAGGACCTCGGCAAATGGGCCTATGGAGCCACCTTCTACTATAACGAGCCGACCTTCTTCTTCCGGCAGGACGAGATCGACCGGCCGTGGGGACGCCAGCCCTATGTCACCGCTTTCGTCGAATATCGGCCGAGCCCGAAGACGACGATCACCCTCAGCCTCGACAATGCGACGGACACCCCCGCCTCCCGCGAGCGCACCTTCTTCACCCCGGACCGGCGGTCGCCATTCCCGGACGAGTTCGAGCTTCGCCACCGCAACAAGCACGTCATCCCGGCGATCGGGGTGAAGCACAGCTTCGGATGATAGCGTCATCCCGGCGAAGGCCGGGATCCATGAGCCGCGGTCCGAACTGGCGCTTTCTTGCGGCAAGATGCGTTTCCTGCCAGCCTCGAACCGAGATTCGGGAGCTAAATCGTGGGGCTTGTTCGAAAAAATTCGGTGCCGTGGTCGATTGCCATGGTCATCGTGGCATCCAGCGGGGCAGCGTGGGCGCAAGCCGGAGGGCTGACCAAGGCCGATCTCAAGGTCCTGGCCGAGATCGCAGTCGCCGCGGAGGCGGGCAATTGCGACCTGGTCGTGAAGCGGGCGGGACCGCTCGTCGAGCGCAGGCGGCGGAACCTGCCGGCCGATTTGACCGCCTCGCTCTACGAGGCGATGGTCGCCTGCCACGTGGAAGCCAAGCGTCTCGACCGGGCCTATAGCCTTGCCCTGCGCGGCACGGCCCTGGCGGAAAGCACTCCGCAACTCTGGCAAATGCGCCTCGAAATCGAAGCTTGGGAGAAGCGCTACGCCGACGCGGCGTCGACGCTCGAGGCCATGACCCAAGGACACGGCGCTACGCTGAATGCCATCAGGCTCGACTGGATATGGGAGCTCCTCCGGGCCATGAAGGACTCCGGGGCCGCCGAGGCGCGAACGCGAACCCTGAAGCTCCTCGCAAGCGATGCCTACGCCCCGGCGGAAGCCTACGGGTCGAACGATGGATTCCGGCTCTCATACGCTCAGGACCGCCTCGCCGCGGGCGACTCGGCGGCGGCCGGGCCGGTCGTCGCCAGGCTGGATGAACCTTTCAGTATCGCTACCGCCAGCCTGGATCCGCGGATGCGGGGCTTTCTTCCAAACGTGGACCTGGCGGCAGCCGCCGCGAAGAGCCTCGCCCGGCACCAGGAGTGGATGGCCAGAGAGCCGGACCGCCTTCGGCCGCTGATCGCCGTTGCGCAGAATTTGCGGCAGCTGGGTCGCGGCAAGGAAGCGCTTGCCGTGCTCAAATCGGCGGAACCGCGCCTACCAAAGCTGACGGCCAAAGAGGATTCCGACCATGTCAATTGGTGGTGGAACGAGCTGGCGATAACCTACGAAACGCTCCACCGTCCGGACGAGGCTGTCGAAGCCTATCGGAACGGGTCGAAAGCGAGCGAGGGCGGAGTCCCGAACGTCAGCCAGCTGATCAATCTCGCCCTTGCCCAAAATCGCTTCGGGCGGCCGAAGGACGCGCTGGCGACGCTGGCCCAGAGGGACTTGTCGGCGGAGGGAGCCACGCCTTACGGAATCATGCTGTATCGCCGGGCCCGGGCCTGTGCCCTTCATCTCGACGGTCGCGGCGCCGAGGGGAGCGCGGACGTCGCTTACATCAGGAGCCACGAGAAAGACGCGCCCGGGGCGGTGACCGACCTCTATCTTTGCCTTGGAGACATGGAGGCGGCAGCCGCCTCGGCCATCCGGCGGCTCGAAGATCCCGAGGATCGTCCAGTGCTGCTGCTCGAGCTGAGCGACTTCGATCTGGCGCCTCCGCCGTTTGCGACCGACCGGACCGCCCGGAATCTGGAGTTGCTGAAAAAGCGGGCGGACGTGAAGGCGGCCATCGACCGGGCGGGCGGCACCCGGCGCTTCAACGTGGCCGAGGCGTGATCGGCTTCAGCTCCCCCAGGCGATGAAGGCGGGGTTGAGGAAGCGGGTCGCCACCTTGCCGTAGGTCAGCGGCCCGGTCTCCCGCCCGTCCTCGTCGAGCGCCATCACCCGGCCGCCGGCGGCCTCCAGGATGGCCTGGCCGGCCGCGGTGTCCCATTCGGCGGTGGTGCCGTGGCGCGGATAGAGGTCGGCGGTGCCTTCGGCGACCAGGCAGAATTTTAGCGACGAGCTCGAGGGCACGAATTGCGCGATTCCGAGATGGGCGCCTTTCTCGGCGCTGCCGTGCGCGGCGTGGCTCCGGCTTCCGACGGCGGTCAGGCCGGAGGCGGGCCGGGGGCGGGGGCGGACCGGCTCGGCCGGGCCGCCGTCGCGTACCCGGAACGCCCCTTCGCTGCCGGCGCCGTAATAGAGCAGCTTCGAGTCGGGCGCGTAGATGACTCCGGCGACCGGGATCCCCTCCTCGATCAGGCCGATGTTCACGGTGAACTCGCCGGTCCGCTGGACGAAGCCGCGGGTGCCGTCGAGCGGGTCGACGCAGAAGAAAAGGTCGCCGAGCTCGGGGATCCGCCCGGCCGCGGCTTCCTCCTCGGCGAGGACCGGGATGCCGGGAAAGGCGGCGGCGAGACGCTCGAGAATGATCGCTTCGGCATGGCGGTCGGCGATGGTGACGGGCGAGCCGTCGTCCTTCTCCTCGGTGGCGCAGCCTTCGCCGTAGATCCGCTCGATCTCGGCGCCGGCGGCGAGGGCGGCTTCGATGAGGGTTGGGAGGAGATTGGGGATCACGTCGACCCCGTCATCCCGGCGGAAGCCGGGACCTCAGGACAAGACGTCTCGGCGGGTCTCCTCGGGGCCCCGGCTTTCGCCGGGGTGACGGATGTCTCGCGGCCCGCTCTCATGTCGAAAGCCGCTCCCAATGCCAGCGCAGATGATCCTCCATGAAGGTCGATATGAAATAATAGCTGTGGTCGTAGGCGTCCTGCATCCTCAGGGTCAGCGCGATTTCCGCCTCGCGGCAGGCCGCTTCGAGCCGCTCGGGCTTGAGCTCGCGTTCGAGGAAGCTGTCGGCGCCACCCTGATCGACGAGGATTTCGGGAACGCGCGCCCCATCCTCGATCAGTGCGACCGAATCGTGCGCGCGCCAGGTCGCCCGGTCGGGGCCGAGATAGCGGGCGAGCGCCTTTTCGCCCCAGGGAACCTCGCTCGGAGCGACGATCGGCGCGAAGGCCGACACGCTTCGGTAGCGGCCGGGGTTGCGCAGGGCGAGGGTCAGTGCGCCGTGGCCCCCCATCGAATGTCCGGTGATCGCCTGGCGGGTCATGTCGGCCGGGAATTCGGCGGCGATCAGGTCGGGCAGCTCGGCGGCAACGTAGCTGTACATCCGATAGTTGGCGGCGAACGGCGCCTCGGTGGAATCGACGTAGAAGCCGGCGCCCTGGCCGAAATCGTAATCGGGGTCGTCGGGGACGCCCGGGCCGCGCGGGCTGGTGTCCGGAGCGACCAGGATCAGGCCGAGCTCCGCGCAGACCCGCTGATACTGGCCTTTCTCGACGACGTTGGCGTGGGTGCAGGTGAGGCCGGAGAGGAACCAGAGGATCGGAAGCGGGGCGCCTCGCTCCGCGTGGGGCGGGAGATAGATTCCGAACGTCATGTCGGTCCCGGTCTCGCGGCTGGAATGGCGGCAGGCGAGCTGGGTGCCGCCGAAGGAGCGGGCGGAGGTGAGGACTTCGAGGGTCATGACAGCTCCGATGGTCCTTCGATACGCCGTTTCGCGAAGCTCAACGGCTACTCAGGATGAGCGATCTGATGCCCTGTCCCTCCCGCTCATCCTGAGTAGGGACTGAGCCTGACGAAGGCCCGTATCGAAGGACCTGGCCTAGTAAACCACCACCGAGCGGATGCTCTCCCCCGCGTGCATCAGGTCGAACGCCTCGTTGATGTCGTCGAGGGCCAGCTTGTGGGTGATCAGCGGGTCGATCTCGATCTTGCCGTCCATGTACCAGTCGACGATTCGAGGCACGTCCGTCCGGCCCCGCGCGCCGCCGAAGGCGCTGCCCTTCCAGACCCGGCCGGTGACCAGCTGGAACGGACGGGTGGCGATCTCACGGCCGGCTTCGGCGACCCCGATGATGGTCGAGACCCCCCAGCCGCGGTGGCAGCATTCGAGCGCCTGGCGCATCACGTCGGTATTGCCGGTGCAGTCGAAGCTGTAGTCGGCGCCCCCGTCGGTGAGGTCGAGTATGGCCTGCACCACTTTGTCCATCCCGATCTCGGCCGGATTGATGAAGTCGGTCATCCCGAAGGCCTGGGCCATCGCGCACTTGGCCGGGTTGACGTCGATCCCGACGATCCGGTCGGCGCCGACCAGCTTCGCGCCCTGGATGACGTTGAGGCCGATCCCGCCGAGGCCGAAGACGACGACGTTCGAGCCGGGCTCGACGCCGGCGGTCCAGATCACCGCTCCGACGCCGGTGGTCACGCCGCAACCGATGTAGCAGATCTTGTCGAACGGCGCGTCCTCGCGCACCTTGGCGACCGCGATCTCCGGCATCACCGTGAAGTTCGAGAAGGTCGAGCAGCCCATGTAGTGGTGGATGGTCTCGCTGCCGAGGCGGAAGCGGCTGGTGCCGTCGGGCATGACGCCCTTGCCCTGTGTGCCTCGGATGGCGGTGCACAAATTGGTCTTGCGGCTGAGGCACGACTTACACTGGCGGCATTCGGGAGTGTAGAGCGGGATGACGTGATCGCCGGCCCTGACCGAGGTCACGCCTTCGCCCACCTCGCGTACGATCCCGGCGCCCTCGTGGCCGAGGATCGAGGGGAAGATGCCCTCGCTGTCCTTGCCCTCCAGAGTATAGGCGTCGGTATGGCAGACTCCCGTCGCCATGATCTCGACCAGCACCTCGCCGGCGCGGGGGCCGTCGAGGTCGACCTCGTGGATCTCCAGCGGCTTGTTGGGGGCGACGGCAATGGCGGCACGGGTCTTCATGTCGGGGTTACTAGCGTCTTATCCCCCTCCCTGAAAGGGAGGGCAGGTTGGCCGCCGCGACTCTATCGATTACAACATGTAACCGAAGGGGATTTGCCATGCTCGTCGCGCTTGCCCTCGCCCTCGCCGTCGCCGTCGCCGTCGCCGCGCCCGCCCCGCCTGCCACGCCTCGGCCGCCGCCGGCTCCCTGTTCGGCCCCCGAATATCGCCAGCTCGATTTCTGGGTGGGCGAGTGGGACGCCGAATTCGCCTTGCCTGGCGGCAAGACCGGCCGTGCGGTCAATCGAATCACCCGCAACGAATATGGCGACTGCGTGATCGCGGAGCATTTCGAGCAGGCGGACATCGGCTATGTCGGAGGCTCGCACAGCACTTACGACCCGCAGAAGAAGAAATGGGTGCAGACCTGGGTCGACAGCGGCGGCGCCTACATCACCCTGATCGGCGGCCCGGTGGTGGGCCAGCCCTACAGCTTCGAGCTCGTCACGACCGAGCCGAAAGGGCCGAAGCGGACCTGGTCACGGATGATCTGGCAGGACGTGAAGCCGGGCAGCTTCACCTGGCGCTGGCAGGCGCGGCAGGCCGACGGCAGTTATGCCGACAGCTGGGTGATCAGGTACAAGCGGCGGAAGTGAATTCCCCTCCCTGGAAGGGAGGGGTTAGGGGTGGGTAGGCGAGCGCAGCGAGACTTTTGCAGAGTCGGAGTTTCGGCCGCCTTTGGCGGACCCACCCCCGGCCCCTCCCTTTCAGGGAGGGGAGTCATGCGCGGCGCCACTTCCTCCGGTCCGCCAGGATCGCCCTCGCCGCATTGTGGCCCGGCGCACCCGTCACACCTCCCCCGGGATGCGCTCCGGAGCCGCACAGATAGAGCCCCGCAAGCGGCATCCGGTAGTCGGCGTGCCCGAGCATCGGCCGGGCCGAGAAGAGCTGGTCGAGGCCCATCTTGCCGTGGAAGATGTCGCCGCGCGGAACTCCGAAGCGCTGCTCCAGGTGCCAGGGCGACAGCGCCATGCGGCCGATCACGGAGGCTTTGAAGCCGGGCGCGTAGCGGTCGACATGGGCGATGATGTGGTCGGCGGCCTGGTCGGCGCGGGCTTCCCAGCCGCCTTCGACCTCGTAGGGGAAATGCTGGCAGAACAGGCTCGCGACGTGGCTTCCGGGCGGGGCGAGGCTGTCGTCCAGCGTCGAGGGAAGGAGCATCTCGACGATCGGCTCGCGCGCCCAGCCCTCGGTGCGGGCGCTGGTGTAGGCGCGGTCCATGTAGCCCAGCGACGGGGCGATGATGATCCCCGCGGTGAGATGGTCGCCGGGCTGGGGCAGGCTGGTGAAGCGGGGCAGTTCGGACAAGGCGACGTTCATGCGGAAGGTCGCGGATTCGGCCGCCCAGCCGGCCATTCGCCGGGAGATTTCGGGCGGCACGGCGCCATCCGGAAGCAGGTTGCCGAAGAGGAAGCGCGGATTGACGTTGGCCGCCACCGCCTTGGCCCGGTAGGTCCTGCCGCCCGCCACCGCACCGGCGGCGCGCCCGCCTTCCACGATGATTTCCTCGACCGGCGAATCGAGGACGATCTCGACGCCTTGCGAGCGCGCCGCTTTGGCCATCGCCTGGGTGATCGCGCCCATTCCGCCCATTGCATGGCCCCAGGCGCCCGCGACTCCCGCCGCCTCGCCGAACAGATGGTGGAGCAGGACGTAGGCCGAGCCGGGATCGTAGGGGCTGGCGTAATTGCCGACCACGGCGTCGAAGCCGAACAAAGCCTGGACGATATCGGTGCTGAAATAGCGTTCGAGAATGTCGGAGGCGGACTTGGTGAAGAAATCGAGCAGGTTGCGCTGCTCCTCCGCGCTCATTCCGCGAATGGAATTGCCGAGCTTCAGCGCGGCGAGGACGTCGGCCAGGCCGCCGCCGGCATTGGGCGGCGCGCGCAGGATCCAGTCGCGGAGGATTGCGACGACCGAGCCCAGAGCGGCCGAATAGGAATCATAGCCTTCGGCGTCCTTCAGCGAATGGCGGGCGATCTCCTGGCGGGTCAGGCCGCCGCGGCCGGAAAGCAGGTGGTCCGGCCCGAGCGTGGGGAGGAAATTGTCGATCTTCCTGAGCACGACCTTCAGGCCATGATCGTAGAGCCGCATGTCCTCGATCACCCTGGGGTTGAGGAGGCTGACCGTGTAGGCGGCGGTCGAGTTGCGGAAGCCCGGATGGAATTCCTCGGTCACCGCCGCCCCGCCCACGACGTGGCGGCGCTCCAGGACGGTGACCTTCAGCCCCTTCGCGGCGAGATAATAAGCGCAGACGAGGCCGTTATGGCCGGCGCCGATGATGAGCACGTCCGAGGTCATGGGGTCCCCTAGCAATCCTCCCCGAGCTTGTCTCGGGGAGGGGGACCGCGCGAAGCGCGGTGGAGGGGTAATTGCCGAGGCTCCTGCCGGCTACCCCTCCACCAGGCTTCGCCTGGTCCCCCTCCCCGAGCAAGCTCGGGGAGGATTACCCCGCCAATTGCTCCAGGGGCAGCGCCAGGCTCGCCTTGAGGCGGCGCTTGACGAAGCTGGTCTCGTAGCGGCGCACCGCGCGCTGGCCGGCGAGCATGTCGTCGGCGAACAGGTTGAACGCCTCCATGTCGGCGACGACGACCAGCAGGAGGATGTCGAAGGCGCCCGAAATCTCGAGGCAGAACTGGACGTTGTCGCAGGTCGCGAGCTGGCGCTTGAAGCTCGCCACCTCGGTCAGGGCGTGGCGCTCGAGCTGGACGTGGACGATCGCCGACAAGGGGCGGCCCACCGCCTGCTCGGCGACGATCGCGACGTCGCCGGCGATCGTCCGCGAAGCGCGCAGCTGGCGCAGGCGCCTGGCGACGGCCGAGGCCGACAGACCGACCCGCTCGGCCAGAGTGTCGGCGGTGAGCTGATTGTCGGCCTGGACGCAGGCGAGCAGCTTGAGGTCGAGTGGGTCGAGCATCTTGTTCATTCCGGCAGGCCGATCCATGGATTCGCTTCAATCGGTCGAAAGCTATCAGATATTTGCCAGAAAGTGGCGAGCGACCCGGCGATAACAGTCGTGGGGATGACGTGGCGTCCTGAAGGGAGAATATAGATGCGTATCGGTATGTTGGTCCTCGTCGCCGGGCTGGCGCTGCTTCCGGCCGCCGCCCAGGCCCAGGCTCCGGCCCCCCCGGCAAAGCCGGCGCCGGCCGGCGGGCGGACCGTGGTCGCGGAGATGAGGCGGCTGCTCGCCGCCAACTACGTCCTTCCCGAGGTCCGTCCCAGGCTGGACGCGATCCTCGCCAAGGGGCTGGCCGAAGGCCGCTACGACGTCTCCGATCCGGCGGTGCTGCTGGACCGGGTGAATGCCGACCTCACCTCGGTGGCCCGCGACAAGCATCTCAGCCTCGAATATAATCCGCGCGAATCCTCGGATCTCGCCGCCGCGCTCGCCGCGGAGGCCGGGCAGCCGGAGGAATCCGGCCCGTCGCCCGAGCAGATCCGCCAGGCCCAGCGGCGCAATCACGGCTTCACCGAGATGAAGGTGCTGCCCGGCAACGTTCGGTACGTCAACATGCAGGGCTTCGTCTGGGTCGGCCCGAAGAGCGCCGAAGCATATGACAATGTCATGCGCTTTCTGAAGGAAGGCGATGCGGTCATCATCGACCTTCGCCAGAATGGCGGAGGCAGCCCGGAGTCGGTGCAATATCTGGTCAGCCACTTCATGGAGCCGAACCGGCCCCTCATGACATTTCACATGGCCGGCAACCAGACCGACCGCACGGCGACCCTGGCGAACCTTCCGGCCGGGCGGATGGTCGGCAAGCCGCTCTACGTCCTGACCAGCGCAAGGAGCGCGAGCGCCGCGGAGGAGTTCACCGGCCATGTCGCGGGCTACAAATTGGGCGAGCTGATCGGAGCGACGACGGCCGGCGCGGGCTTCCGCAACCAGTTCTTCCCGCTGCCCGGCGGCTATCTGATCAGCATCTCGGTCGGCCGGGCCGTCCTCGCCTCCACCGGCAAGGATTGGGAAGGGGTCGGGATCGCTCCCACCACCGCCGTCGATCCGGAAAAGGCGCTCCACCTCGCCCAGGTCCATGCCCTGCGCCGGCTCGCCTCGACCGCTCCCCCGCGGGAGAAGGCGAATTACGAGGCGAGCGCCGCTTTGCTCGCCGCCCAGGTGGATCCGGTCGCCACCGCTTTGCCGCTCGCCGCTTATGCCGGCAATTTCGGCGAGCGGAAGGTGTCGCTCGAGAACGGACGCCTCGCCTTCCAGCGCGAGGGCGGGCCCAAGCTCGTGATGATCGCCATCGGACCGAACCTGTTCGCCTTCGAAAACGACGCGATGACGAGGGTGCAGTATAAGGTGGCCGGCAATGCCGCGACGGGCTTCGAGCTTCTGCGCGGGGATGGCAGCAAGGTAGAGGCGGTCCGGACTCCGTGACCAAATCCTCCCCGTCGCGAAGCGATGGGGAGGGGGACCATGCGAAGCATGGTGGAGGGGTAGCTGGATCAGGCTTCCGCCGTCTCGCGCCTCGTCCGCTGAAACCTCGTCAGCTACCCCTCCACCACCCTTCGGGTGGTCCCCCTCCCCATCTTCGATGGGGAGGATATTCAGCCGTTAGGCCTGGCCTTCGGGAAGCCGCCCCAGGCGCGGTCGTAATCCTTCTGGAGCGATTCCGATTCCATGGCGAAGCGGGTCGGCCGGAAGGGCCAGCAGCTCTCGACCATGAATGCCAGTGTGTCCTCGATCTTATGGGGTTTCAGCTCGGCCTCCGAGGCGGCTTTCCAGCTCGCCACGTCGGGCCCATGGCCGGACATCAAATTGTGGAGGCTGAGCCCGCCGGGCGCGAAGCCCTCCGCCTTGGCGTCGTACGCGCCTTTGATGAGGCCCATGCACTCGCTCATCACGTTGCGGTGGAACCAGGGCGGGCGGAACGTATCCTCGGCGACCATCCAGCGGGGCGGGAAGATGACGAAATCGGCATTGGCGCGGCCGGGAGTCTCCGACGGGCTGGTGAGGACGGTGAAGATGCTCGGGTCGGGATGGTCGAAGCTCACCGTGCCGATCGTGTTGAAGCGGGCGAGATCGTATCTCCAGGGTGCGAGATTGCCGTGCCAGGCGACGACGTCGAAGGGCGAATGGTCGAGAGTCGTCGTCCACAGGCGGCCGAGATATTTCTGGACCAGCTCGACCTCGCCCCCCTGGTCCTCATAAGCGGCCATGGGGGTGAGGAAGTCGCGGGGGTTGGCGAGGCCGTTGGAGCCGATCGGGCCGAGCTCGGGCAGGCGGAAGAGGGCGCCGTGATTCTCCGCGACATAGCCGCGCGCGCTGCCGTCCGGCAGCTTCGCCCGGAAGCGGACTCCGCGCGGCACGAGCGCCACCTCGCCCGGCGCGACTTCGATCCGGCCCATCTCGGTGAGCAGCTCGAGCCGGCCCTGCTCGGGGATGAAGAGCAGCTCGCCGTCGGCGTTGAAGAAGGCGCGGTTCTCCATGTCCGCGGTGGCGCGGTAGACGTGGACGGCGACTCCGGAGAGCGCCTCCGAGCCGCCATTGGCCATCATCGTCGCCATCGAGTCGATCAGGTCGACTCCTTCGCCCTCGACCGGCAGCGGGTCCCAGCGCAGCCGGTTCGGCGGCAGCGGATCGAGGAGCGAGGCGGCGGTGAAGAGCCGGGCGCCCTCATAGGGCCGGTAGGGCGGATGCTCGGCGCTCGGGCGGAGGCGGTAGAGCCAGGAGCGCCGATTCTCGGCGCGAGGCGCCGTGAAGGCGGTTCCCGAGAGCTGCTCCGCATAGAGGCCGAAGGCGGGGCGTTGCGGCGAGTTGCGGCCTTCGGGGAGGGCGCCGGGCACCGCCTCCGTCGCGAAATGGTTGCCGAAGCCGGAGAGGTAGGCGGGGTCGGTCATCAATTTCCTCGTCACCCCGGCGGAAGCCGGGGCCTCAGGTCGATAGCGCGCCGGCGCCCTTCCGTCACGAGGTCCCGGCTTTCGGGTTCCCATCAAAGTAATACTTTGATGGGGTCCCTCCCGGGATGACGAGAGCCTAGCGCATCAGCACCAGTTCCTCGGCCATCGTGGGATGAAGCGCCACCACCGCGTCGAAATCCTCCTTCTTGAGCTTGGCCTTCACCGCGATCGCGGCGGCCTGGAGGATTTCGGGGGCGTCGGGGCCGATCATGTGGAGGCCGACCACCTCGTCGGTCTCGGAGTTGACGACGAGCTTGTAGAGGGCGCGCTCGTTGCGCCCGGCGAGCACGTTCTTCATCGCCCGGAAATCCGACGTGTAGGTCTTGACCGAGCCGAGCCGGTTGCGCGCCTCGCCCTCGGTCATCCCGACCCCGGCCAGCGGCGGGTGGCTGAACACGGCCGAGGGGATGTTCTCATAATCGACCCGGGTCGGCTTGTTGCCGAAAATGGTGTCGGCGAAGGCCTGGCCCTCGCGGATCGCCACGGGGGTGAGCTGGACCCGGTTGGTGACGTCGCCGACCGCGTAGACGCTGTCGCAGCTCGACTTGTTGTCGGCATCGACGACGACGGCGCCCTTGTCGTCCAGCGCTACTCCGGCGGTCTCGAGGCCGAGGCCCTCGGTATTGGGCTGCCGGCCGATCGCGAACATCACCGCGTCCGCCTCGATCGCATCGCAGCCCGTCATGTTGATCCTGAGCGCGTCGCCCTGCTTCTCGATGCTCTCGAACGAGACGTGGAACTTGAAGTCGATCCCCTTCATCATCGAGATGGTGAGCAGCCGGTCCCGGATCGTCTCGTCATAGCCGCGAAGGATGACGTCGGACCGGTTCACGAGGGTCACGTGGCTTCCGAGATTGTGGAAGATCCCGGCGAACTCGTTGGCGATGTAGCCTGCGCCGGCGATCACCACCCGCCTCGGAAGATCGGGCAGATGGAAGGCCTCGTTCGAGGTGATCCCGAGCTCGCTGCCCGGGAAGTCGGGCACGACCGGGCGGGCCCCGGTGGCGATCAGTATGACCTTCGCAGTGACGGTCCGGCCGCCGGCGAGGCGGACCTCGTTCGGGCCGGCGACCACGGCCCGCTCCTTCAATATCTCCACCTTATGGTTGGTCAGGGTCTCGCTATAGGCCTGTTCGAGCCGGCCCACCTCGGCAAGGACGTTGTCGCGCAGCGTCGGCCAGTGGAAGGCGCAGGCCGGCACGTCCCAGCCGAAGCGGCGCGCGTCCTGGAGATCCTCGGCGAAGTGGGCGCCGTAGACCAGCAATTTCTTGGGCACGCAGCCGCGGATGACGCAGGTCCCGCCGACCTTATGCTCCTCGGCGATCGCCACCTTCGCGCCATGGGCGGAGGAGACCCGTGCGGCCCGGACGCCGCCCGATCCCGCGCCGATGACGAAGAGGTCGTAGTCGTAGCTCTTGGGCATGGGGGCGCTTTCGTTCGGAAGGTTGAGGGGCATATGGCGAGGGGCGGGCAGCGGTGCAAATCATCCTCCCTGTCGCAGACGGGGAGGGGGACCATGCGAAGCATGGTGGAGGGGTAGATGGCGCGGGCTTCTGCCAGCTACCCCTCCACCACCCTTCGGGGTGGTCCCCCTCCCCATGCGCCGCATGGGGAGGATTTCAGATGTTGAGCTTCGCCACGTTCGCCAGCCTTTCCGGCGTCGCATTCTTGAAACTGCCTGCGTCGAAAGGCGGATCCGGATCATATTCCATGCTGAGCTGGACCGCTTCGGCCATCTCGCGGCCGGCGATCTCGGCGCACAGGCGGAGCCCGAGGTCGATCCCGGCCGAGACTCCGGCGCTGGTCAGATACTTGCCGTCCTGGGTGACCCGCTCGCCGGAATAGGTGGCGTTGAAATGGCCCAGATATTCGCGCGCGCCCCAATGGGTGGAGGCCCGCCGGCCCTCCAGCAATCCGGCAGCGCCGAGGATGAGCGAGCCGGTGCAGACCGAGCAGGTCCATTTCGTGACGTCGTCGAGCACGGCCATCCAGCCCAGCACCCTCTCCTCGCCCAGCTCGCGCTGCACCCCGGCGCGCTTGCCGCCGGGCACGATCAGCATGTCGGCCCGGATCTCGTCGTTGATGCCGGTGTCGGCATGGAGCCCCAGGAACCCGTCGCCGGTGCGGACGGGCCCGGCGCGGCGGCCGACGAAGCGGATCTCCACGCCCGGCAGCCGGCTCAGCGACTCATAGGGTCCGATGGCGTCGAGGGCGGTGACTCCGTCGTAGAGGTAGATGAGGATAAGCATGGCGGCTCCTTGGTTCATGCCGACGTTAGCCTTCTCCCAGAGCGCGTTCGATCAGCGCCCGGGTCGAAGGATCGAAATCCAGCTCGTCGCCCGCGTCGATCGCCTTCGCGATCGATTTGCCCAGCTCCACTCCGAACTGGTCGAACGGATTGATTCCGAGGAGCACCGCGTTCGCGAAGGTGCGGTGCTCGTAGAAGGCGATGAGCGCTCCGAGCGTGGCCGGGTCGAGCCGGTCGAGCAGGATCGTCGTCGACGGCCGGTCGCCTGGATAGTGGCGGTGCGGATCGTCGCTCGCCTTGCCGGACATCAGGGCCGCGCCCTGCGCGAAGCAGTTGATGAGCAGCTGGCGGTGATGCTCCTCGCCGAGGGCGTGGTCCGGCTCGATGCAGGCGACGAACTCTACCGGAACCAGCCCGGTCCCCTGGTGGAGGAGCTGGAAGACGGCATGCTGGGCGTCGGTCCCCACTCCGCCCCAGGTGACGGGCGAGGTCGAACGCACGGCGGGTCTGCCGTCGACCCTCACCGACTTGCCGTTCGACTCCATCTCGAGCTGCTGGAGATAGGAGGGTAGCAGCCGAAGCCGCTCGTCATAGGCGAAGACGGCGCGGGTCTGGCTGCCCCGGACGTTGGAATAATAGCGGTCGGCGAAGGCGGCGACGACCGGAGCGTTTTCGTGGAGGGGCGCCAGCCGGAAATGCCGGTCCATCGCCGCGGCCCCTTCGAGCAGGGTCTCGAAGGCTTCCCAGCTCAGTGCGAGGGCGATCGGGAAGCCGATCGACGACCAGAGCGAGTAGCGGCCCCCGACGCTCTCCGCGAAGGGCAGGATCCGGGTCTCGTCGACTCCGAATTCGATCGCCCGATCCGGGGCGGCGGTCAGTGCGACGATCCGGCCGTAGGGATCGGCGACCCCGCCATGCTCCATCCATTCGAGCGCGGAGCGGGCATTGATGAGAGTCTCGAGGGTGGTGAAGGTCTTGGACGCAACCACCAGGAGCGTTGAATGAGGGTCGAAGCCGGCCACCGCTTCCTCGAGCGCGGCGCCGTCCACGTTGGAGACCACCGCCGTCTCGTAGCGGTCCGAATCCCGGCCGAGCGCGTCGATCACGAAATCCGGTCCGAGCGCCGAGCCCCCGATTCCGATGTGGAGGATGTGGCGGACTGGACCGAAGGCTTCCGCCTCGATCGCGTCGACCAGGGCGCGCATCCGGGCGCGAAGGGCGGAGGCGCGCGCGACGCTCTCGGGAGCGCCCTGGCCGCGCTCGGCGCTGTGCTCGGCGGCCCGCCCCTCGGTCGGGTTGACTTGTCCGCCCGCGAACAGGGCGTCGCGGGCGGCGGCGAGGCCGCGCGTCTCGGCCAGCGCCCCGAAGGAGTCGAGCAGTGGGCCGCTGAGATGGGTCTTGGAGAAATCGAAATGGAGGCCGGGCAGGTCGAGCGAGAGTCGGGAAAGGCGGTCGGGCTCCGAGTCGAACAGGGCGGCGAGCGTTTGCGGCTCGGCCGCTTCGAGCGCCGCCCAGGCTTGGTTCTCATCCATCAGCGGGCTCTTAGTGGGGCAGGGAGGGGATGCCAATGACCTCCCCTCCCTGCAAGGGAGGGGCTGGGGGTGGGTAGGCGAGCGAAGCGAGACTTTCTGCTGACTCCGAGTTTCGGCCGCCTTCGGCGGACCCACCCCCTAACCCCTCCCTTTCAGGGAGGGGAGTCCAAAGGGGAATGCGCCTTGACCGCACCCCCGCCCCAAGCGAAAGCGGCGGCATGGCGAGTGGTGGCCCGAGGCCCGATAAAAAGAAGAAGAAGGGGGGGCTCGCCGAGACGACGCGTTTCCTTCTGCTTTTCTTCCTGATCGCGATCCTGCTTCGGACCTTCGTCGTCGCGCCGTTCGTGATCCCGTCCGGGTCGATGCTGCCCGAGCTCAGGATCGGAGATTATCTGTTCGTCGCCAAATGGCCGTACGGCTATTCGCGCTACTCCATCCCCTTCGGGCTCGCCTCCTGGGAGGGGCGGATCTGGGCCTCGGAGCCGAAACGCGGAGACGTCGTCGTCTTCCGCTATCCGGGTGAAGAGGAGGATTATGTGAAAAGGCTGATCGGTCTGCCGGGCGACACGGTGCAGATGCGGCGCGGCCAGCTCTTCCTCAACGGCAAGCCGGTGCCGAAGGTGAGGATCGCCGACTGGCTGATGCCGGTCACCGCCAACAGTCCCTGCCGCTATGGCGGGCGGGTCGTCGCGCCGGCGGTCGAGGCCGGCAAGGCGGTTTGCCGCTATCCGCGCTTCCGTGAGACCCTGCCCGACGGCCGTTCCTACGAAGTGCTCGACCAGATCGACGGAGGCGCCGACGATACCCCGGTCCATGTCGTCCCCGCCGGCCATTATTTCATGATGGGCGACAATCGCGACGACAGCGCGGACAGCCGTTTCAGCCTCGAGCAGAGGGGCGTGGGCCTGCTGCCGAGCGATCACGTCATCGGCCGGGCGATGATCGGCTTCTTCTCGACGGACGGCTCCGCCGAATGGCTGAAGCCCTGGACCTGGGTCTCGGCCGCGCGCTGGGAGCGGGTCGGGCGGACCTTCTGATGGAAGCTTTCCGAATGGATCGGGCAACTCTCGACTGGCTTGGAACGCTCGGGCTGTCGCCGAACGACCAGTCGCTGTTCGAGCGCGCTCTGACCCACTCCAGCTTCGGCGAAACCCAATATGAAAGGCTCGAATTCCTGGGCGACCGGGTCCTCGGCCTCACCGTCGCGGCCTGGCTTTACGAGCTTTTCCCGGATGAGCCGGAAGGTCAGCTGTCGAAGCGCCTGAACGCGCTCGTCGCCCGCGAGACCTGCGCCGAGGTGGGCCGGACCCTCGACGTCGGCGCCCGGATCCGCCTCGGCAAGCAGGCTCGCGAGGACGGAGCGTCGGACAGCGACAACGTCATCGGCGATGTCGTCGAGGCTCTGATCGGGGCCGTCTATCTCGATTCCGGCCTCGAGGCGGCCGAGGCTTTCGTCCGCAATGCCTGGGGCGACCGGGTGAGCACTCGCGACAAGGCGCCCCAGCATCCCAAGTCGGCGCTTCAGGAATGGGCGGCGGCGCAGGAGCGCAAACCCCCGGCCTACCGCCTCGCCGAGCGAAGCGGGCCCCAGCACGCTCCGACCTTCGTCGTCGAGGTGGAGATCAAGGGCGTCGGCTCGGCCAGCGCGCAGGGCGCCTCGAAGCAGGAAGCGGAGACCGCGGCCGCTCTCAAGCTTCTGGAGCAGCTGAAATGATCCTTCGATACGGGCCTTCGCCCGGCTCAGTCCCCACTCAGGATGAGCGGAGGGGGTATCCTCAACCGCTCATCCTGAGTAGCCGCTGAGCGAAGTCGAAGCGGCGTATCGAAGGACCCACGGTGGCAATTCCAATCCCAGGCTCCCCCACCCGCTGCGGCCTCGTCGCGGTCGTCGGGGCGCCCAATGCAGGCAAGTCGACCCTGGTCAATGCGCTGGTCGGGCAGAAGGTGGCGATCGTCAGCCCCAAGGCGCAGACCACGCGCACCCGGCTGATGGGGATCGCGATCGAGGGCGAGGCGCAGGTGCTGCTCCTCGACACGCCCGGAATCTTCGAGCCCAAGCGCCGGCTCGACCGGGCGATGGTTGCCGCGGCCTGGGCGGGGACCGCGGACGCGGATCTGATCGCCCTGGTGGTCGATGCCAAGACCGGCTTCTTCCGGCGGCTCGAGGAGATGCTCGGCACATTGAAAAGTCGCCGCGAGCCCAAGATCCTAGTCCTCAACAAGGTCGATCTCGTGAAGAAGGAGGTGCTTCTGGCGCTTGCCACCCAGCTCGGCGAGCGGCTCGACTTCGAGGACATCTACATGGTCTCCGCGACCAGCGGCGACGGAGTGGCCGACCTCAAGGCCGCGCTGGCCGCGCGGGTCCCGGAAGGCCCCTGGCATTTCCCGGAAGAGCAGGTCTCCGACGCGAGCGAGCGGCTGGCCGCCTCCGAGGTCACCCGCGAGCAGCTCTATCGCCAGCTCCACGCCGAGCTCCCCTACGCCAGCGCCGTCGAGACCGAGAAATATGAGGAACGCCGCGACGGCTCGGTGGCCATCCACCAGCAGATCCTCGTCGGCCGCCCCACCCAGCGCGCCATCGTCCTTGGCAAGGGCGGAGCCCGGATCAAGGCGATCGGCGAGGCGGCGAGGAAGGAGCTGGAGGCCCTGATGGGCCGCAAGGTCCACCTCTTCCTCCACGTCAAGGTGAAGCCGGACTGGGAGGAGGACAGGGGCCTCTACCGCGAGATCGGCCTCGACTGGGTCGAGTGATTTAGGTCTGGTCGCGTAATTGCGCCAAAAAGTTCTGGCGTTCATGCAGGATTCGAACGATTCCGGATGTGATCGGACGCTTCTATGAAAAATATTACATGGAATCTCGGCTTCGAATTCCGGCACTTCGTGTGGCTACCGTGCCGTCAGCGATCCTATGAAATCGCAAGCTAAGTTCTTGTAGATATTTGTCCGCTTGGGCCTGGCCCCAAATTTCCGTAGTATAGCGGCGGATTTCTGCCAGATCGGCAATTGCACTCGGCCTGAGCCGGACTTCCTTCACGCAGCGTTGTCGAGTCGATCCTGTTCGGCCAGCCATTCGTCCATATCGAACGCGACGGCCTCTCCACTGGCTTCACCGGCCTCAAGCGCCCGGCTCAGCGAGTTTAGTCTGGACTCGCGCGCTTCCAGCAGTCGAAGGGCATCCTCGATGACGTCAGTGGGGTCGTTATATTTGCGCTGGGCAATCTGGTCTTCGATGAAGACTTCAAAATGGCGAGCGAGGCGGCGCGGGGGGTGATCGTTCATGATTTCGGGCTCCGCGTCCATCCTTATCGCAATCACATGAAATGGCAAGCCCTATTCATTGAAAAGCGCTTAGAACCGAGAGCTGCCGCACGCATTTCCGTAAAGATATCGGTATGCGGAAAGCTCTTCACGCGGACTTAACCGCCGGCCCTTAGGGTCCGGGAATGCGCTATTTCCTCATCCCCGCCTTCCTCCTCGCCGCCCCGCTTTCGGCCAAGCCGCTGGTGCCGCTGGCTCCGCCCGTCGGGACCGCCGTCCACTCCATCGGGGCGGGTCCGCGGACCGTCCCCGACGACCATCCGCTCCGCGGCCGGATCGCGGTGGAGCCGATCGCCGCGATGCCGAAGCGGGTCGGAAGCCTGTTCGTTTCGGTGGCCAGGCCGGCGGAGTTCGATACCGCGCTCAAGCTCGCGCTCGACCGGTCGGGGATGCTCGCCGGTCCTGAGGCTGCCCCCAAGACCCGGCTGCACGTCACCTGGCGCTGGCTCGACGCCCCCGCCAAAATCGGCAACAGTGCGCGCGCAAGCGTCGCCGTTGCCTACGAGCTGCGCCGGATCGACACCGGCCACACCATCTTCCAGCGCGAGGTGACGAGTGAGGCGCGGACGACCGGCGGCCCCGACGCCAGCCAGCGCGTCCGGCACAATGCGAGGATGGCGATCCAGCGCAATATCGCGGCCCTCGTCGCCTGCCTCGATCTGGCCGCCTACGGCCGGGCGCCTGGCGACTGCGCCCCGGGGCGGGTCGAGGGCCGGATCGTGGCGCGCTGAACTTGCGTCATCCCGGCGAAAGCCGGGACCTCGGGGAGACCCGCCGAGACTTGCTGTCCTCAGGTCCCGGCTCTCGCCGGGATGACGTCAGGAGGCCAGCACCTCCTCCACCCATTCCGGCACCAGAACCCCTGCCGGCCCCATCCGCGCCTCATGGAAATAGACGCTCCCCAGGCTCGGCTCGAGGTTCATCTCGAGCGTCCGGGCGCCGGCGTAGCGGGCGGTCTGGACGAAGCCCGCGGCGGGGTAGACCGCGCCCGACGTTCCGATCGAGACGAACAGGTCCGAATCCAGCAAAGCCCGGTCGATTCGCTCCATCTCGTGGGGCATCTCCCCGAACCAGACGATGTCGGGCCGAAGCCGTCCCGCCTCGCCGCAGGCCGGGCAAGGCGGCCCGCTCGACAATTCCGTCTCCCAGGGCAGGCGGGCCTCGCAGGCCAGGCACCATGCCGACCTCAATTCGCCATGCATGTGAAGCAGCCGGCGCGCCCCGGCCCGCTCGTGCAAATCGTCGACATTCTGGGTGATGATGAGCAGTTGGCCGGCCCATTCGGAATCGAGCCGGGCGAGGGCGCGATGGGCCGCGTTGGGCTCGACGCTCGCAAGCTTCTTCCGGCGGGCGTCGTAGAAGGCCTGGACGAGCGCCGGGTCGCGGTGGAAGGCCTCGGGCGTAGCCACGTCCTCGACGCGGTGGCCCTCCCACAGGCCGTCGGGGCCGCGAAAGGTAGCGAGGCCGCTTTCGGCGGAGATGCCGGCTCCGGTGAGGACAACGATGTTCTTAATCTCGCGCATGAAGGCGCTTTAGCGGCTGTCAGGAATTTTCGCTAAGGCTGGAAACCGGACATTTGCTTTTTCCGGAGGCCGGAGACAAAATTCCAAGCAGCCGCGTCGAAAGGCATCAAATGGGCTATTATCTGCGCGTGCTTTCGCCTGATGAGCGGGCCGTCGCTGCCGGGATCCTGACTGAGGCCGCCGCTGGTTTCGGCTGCCGCATCACCGGGGGCACGCCTTCTGGAGACTGGAGCTTCTTCGAGGTCGTCAATCGCTCCGGCGAGATTCCCTGCACCGTCGAACGTAACGTTGTCGAGAAGGGAAGCATCGGCGAGGAGGAGATAAGCGCCTTCAAGGAAGAGATCGCCGATTGCCTGCCGAGGGCCGGGGCCGAATGGCTGCGCGCCTATCTGGAAAATGTGCGGACAATATATGTCATCCAGGTCTTCGATGAGGTTTACTCGGACGATGGCTGGTCGGCGGTCCGCGGGATAATGGAAGCGATCCGTGACGTGGCTGGCGGCATTATTCAGGCAGACGGAGAGGGCTTCTCCAACGAGGAGGGCTACCAAATCCTTTGGCAATTTTCGGATCATGTCGACGGAGAGTGGTGGATGGCGGTTCTGCACGGGTCGAGGTGGGAAAAATTCAAAATGGATCTGGGCAACAAGGCTCACCGGTCGGCGTTCAAGGCGGGCGAGATTCCAGTCGGCGTGGAACGTGCTTAGGCACCGGAAGGGGCCGACCCGCCCTTCGGCTGACTTTCCGGCGTAGGTTACGACCACAATGTTCTCGACGTCGCGCCTCCATCTGGATCGCGCCGGCTGCGACTAACATGGAAACGGAAGACAGGACTTCGCCGGCGGTTGCGCTCTCCGGAAGCCTCCCGCATGGAGGGGCGGTGACCGGAATCTCCATCTTCGGCGCCGGCGGGCGGATGGGGCAGGCGATCGCCGAGGCGGCGGCGCTTCGGGACGACGTGCGGCTTTCCGAGAATCATCCCGACGTCTTCGTGGATTTCTCGGTGCCGGAGGCGGCCGAGGGGCACCTCAGGCAGGCGCGGCGGGCGGGCAAGCCGATCCTGATCGGCACCACCGGACTCGACGAAGGCCATGATCGGCTGATCGAGGAGGCGGCGGCCGAGATCGCCGTCATCCAGGCCGCCAACACCTCGCTCGGAGTGAACCTGCTCGCCCATCTCGTGCGTGAGACGGCCGCTCGCCTGGGCGAGGACTGGGACCTCGAGATCGTCGAGATGCACCACCGGATGAAGGCCGACGCCCCTTCGGGCACCGCCTTGATGCTGGGCCGGGCCGGGGCCGAGGGTCGCGGCGTCGAGCTCGACTCGGTCGCGGAGCGCGGGCGCGACGGCATCACCGGCCCGCGCGAGCCTGGGAAGATCGGCTTCGCCTCGCTTCGCGGCGGATCGGTCGCCGGGGAGCATCTCGCCATTTTCGCCGCCGAGGGGGAGCGGCTCGAGCTCGGCCACCGGGCCGAGAGCCGGGCGATCTTTGCGCGCGGGGCGATCGAGGCGGCCTTGTGGCTCGTCGGCAAGCCCGCCGGCCGCTACGCCATGGCGGACGTGCTGGGGCTGAAGTGAGCCCCGCCGAAATCGCCGAGCTGTACCGGCGCCTGCACGATCGTACGCCGAACCCCGAGACCGAACTCGACTTCGTCAACAATTACACCTTGCTGGTGGCCGTCGTCCTGTCCGCCCAGGCGACCGACGCGAGCGTCAACCTCGCCACCCGCGACCTCTTCGCCGCGGCAAGCACGCCCGAGGCGATGGTCGAGCTCGGCGAGGAAGGGCTGAAACGGCACATCCGGACGATCGGCCTGTTCAACACCAAGGCGAAGAACGTCATCGCCCTCTCCGAGGCGCTGATCGAGCGGCACGGCGGCGAGGTCCCCGAGGATTTCGAGGCGCTGCAGGCGCTTCCAGGGGTCGGGCGCAAGACCGCTAACGTCGTCATGAACTGCGCGTTCGGGGCGGAGACCTTCGCAGTCGACACCCACGTCTTCCGGGTCTCGAACCGGACCGGGCTGGCCCCGGGGAAGGACGTGCTCGAGGTCGAGCGGGGGCTCGACGCCGCGACTCCGCCGCCCTGGCGGCGGGACGCGCATCACCTGCTCATCCTCCACGGCCGCTACGTCTGCAAGGCGAGGAAGCCGGAATGCTGGCGCTGCGTCCTCGCCGACATCTGCCGCTTCGAGCCGAAGACTCCGCCGCCCGGCGACGAGCCGCCGCTCCGTCCCTACCGATAAAGGCTGGCGAGGCGGGCGGGCCTTTGCTAAGCGCCGCTTCCACGCACCCATAGCTCAGCTGGATAGAGCGCTGCCCTCCGAAGGCAGAGGCCAGAGGTTCGAATCCTCTTGGGTGCGCCACTTCTCTTCTTCTCCACGCGAAAAAGCAAAGTGCGGCCCACGCGCGTGGCGTGGACCGCACCTTGTCGTTCGTCCGCCGCGGCCGACGCCCGGCCGAGTCAGCCGAAGGTGATGTCGGCCGGGTTGAAGACGGTCCCCGCCGACACGGTGATGATTTCGTGCAGCGTGCCGTCGGCGGAGTTGATCTGCCAGTGGGTCGCGTCGATCTGCACGAAATTCGCGCCCTCGGCAGCGGTGCCGAAACCTTCGAAAAGGAGGCTGTCGCCCGCGGCTGCGCCGTTCCCCGAGAAATCGAGGATGGAATCGCCGTTGGCCTGGCCTGCCTGGAACATGAAAGTGTCGTTGCCGTCGCCGCCGTACAATATGTCCGCACCGGCCCCGCCGTCGATCGTGTCGTTGCCGGCATTGCCGTAGATGGTGTTGGCTGAGGCGCCGCCGGTCAGGATATTGTTGCCGCTGCCGCCGTGGATCGTGTTGCCCTCGACGATATACTCGACCGACGCTCCGTTGAGCAGCGCCGTGCGCTGATCGACGGTGAAGGTGAATCCGACCGCTTCGACTCCGTCCTGCCCGGAGCCCCCGACAACCTGGAACGCCGCGGCCGCGCTCGACACCTTGAACAGGGTGCCCGCCGCATTGTCGGACAGGAAGGCGACCGTTCCGGTGCTCCGGCCCGACAGGTCGAACAGCGCGTCCGAGGTAACGATCTTGGTGCCGGTGGTGCCGAAGACGTTGCTGAACTGGGCCAGTTGCGCGTTCGACATCCGGACGGTGATGTTTGCCGTCTCCAGAGCGAGATACTCGAAGTTGGACACGGTGACGGTGGTGAGGTCCCGGCTGCTGTTGAAACGCAGATAGTCGAAGTCGGCGCCGCCGCTGAGGACGCTGCCCGCGGCGAAGCCGTAGACGTCGAACACATGGTCCGACCCGCTGCCCATGTCGACGCTGGACTGGCCGGTGCCGAAGTAGAGCGTGTCGTTGCCCGAACCGGCGTCGATCGTCGCCCCACCGGCTCCCTGCATGGTGATCACGTCGGAGCCGCCGTCGGTGCTTATCGTGCCGCCGCCGGCGTTCACCCAGACCCGGTCGTTGCCCGCGCCGAGGCTGATGGTCGAAGCCGTATCCGAGCCGGTGACGTCCACGTTCGCCGTCCCAGCGGAGACGAGGTTGGTCGCAACGCCGTTCCTGAGGGTGATCCCCCAGGTGCCCGAAATCGAGCTGTTGAGCAGGGTCACCTGCTCGAAGCCCGAGAAGCCCGCGAGATTGTTGAAGTTGAAGGTGCCGCCGCCGTACAGCCTTAGCTCGTCGGTGCCGGTATTGCCCGCCGCCAGATTGTCGCCGCTGGTGAAGGCGGTCGCGGTGGTGGTCACGGTGAGGCTGTCCGGAATCGCGGGCAGAAGATCGTTGCCGCCGGTCAGCCGGATCGTTCCCGGCGTCGCGGCGGGCGCCAGATAGGTGCCGGAGGCGTCGACGATCCGGTCGACGGCCGTCGTCGCGAAGATGTACTCGCGATCGCTCGCGCTCAGGGTGATGGACGGGGCGCTGATCGTGTCGTCGCCGGCGCCGCCGATGACCCCAAGTGCGGCCGCGGCGCTGTTGACGGTGAAGGTCGTGCCCGTCGCATTGCTGCTCGCGAGCGACACGTTGCTGACGATCTTGTTGGTGAGATCGACCGTGCTTTCCGAGAAAATGATCCTCGAACCGGCCGAGCCGTTGCCCGTCAGATACTGGAACTGGGCGATCTGCGCGGTGGTGAGCTGGATCGCGCCATTGGTGCTCAGATATTCGAAATTCGAGAAGGAGAGGGCGGTCGCGTCGCGGGATCCGTTGAAATAGAGATAGTCGAAGCCGTTGCCGCCGTTCGCCGTCGAGGCCCCGTTGAAGCCGTTCCAGTCGAAGAAGATCTGGTCGTCATGGTCTCCGCCGTCGACCTGGGTGAGGCCGTTGCCCATGAAGATCCGGTCGTTTCCGGTGCCGGTCGAGATCGTGCTGGCGCCGTTCAACGCCTGTACGGTGTCGCTGCCGGCCCCGGTCGCGACCGTGCTCGCCATGTTGTTGAGCGTGATCGAGGTGCTCCCGGTGCCGGTGGCAGTGACATTGGTCGTCTCGCCCGTCTTCAGGGTCAGGTTCACCGCGGTGGCCGTATTGTTGATCAGCCGGATTTCCTCATAACCGGTGACGTTGTACGAATTGAGGTTGAACGTCCCCGACCCGTAGATCGCCAGCTTGTCGACGCCGCCGCCGCCGGCAAGCACGTCGCCGGTGCCGAACGTGATCGCCGTCGCATTGACGGTCGAGTCGCCCGGATCGGCCGTGACGGTATCGTTGGCGGTGGTGAGCCGGGTGAGGCCCGGGCTCGAAGGCGGCGCGAAATAGGTGCCGCTCGAGTCGATCAGCGTCTCGATCGAGGTGGTCGCGAACAGCACGTCGCGCTGGTCCGCGGTCAGGGCGGCCCCGACCACCTGGATCGTGTCGTCGCCATTGCCGCCGAAGATCTGCTGAGCGGCCGCGACGCTCGACACCTTAAACAAGGTGCCGGAAGCGTTCGTGCTGTACACCGTGATTCCGTTGAGCGTCTTGCCGGTCCAGTCGAGCACCGCATCGGCCACGGTGAGCTTGCCTGCCGCCGAGCCGGTGAGGGTCGTGAATTGCGCCAGCTGCGCCGCGTTCGAAACCGCGGCGCCCTGGATGTTCAGGATCTCGAGGCTGGTCAGCGACTGGGCGGTCAGATCGCGGCTGCCGTTGACGACGAGCGTGTCGTTGCCGGCGCCGCCGTTGATCGTCTGAGCGGAGTTGTAACCGTTCTGGTCGATCACGATCGTGTCGTCTTCCGACCCCGTATTGACGCTGACCTGGCCGTTGCCGAGGCGGATCAGGTCCGCGCCGGCGCCGGTGTCGATCGTGCCCGTGCCGACCGTGTGGTTGATCACGTCTCCATCGGTCCCGGTGGCAACCGTGACGTTCCCGGTGCCGTAGAGATTCACCGTATCGCCGCCCTGGCCGGTGACGATATTGGCAGTCCCGCTGCCGGTCGTGACCGTATCGTTGGCATTTCCGGTATCGACCTGAGCGGCGCCGCTGCCGAGCTGGACGATGTCGAAGCCCTCACCGGTATTGACCGTGGCGAGGCCGCTGCCGGTGCTGACCACATCGTTGCCGTTGCCGGTATTGGCGATCATGTCGCCGCTTCCAGCATTCACCGTGTCCGCGCCGTCGCCCCCGGTGACCGTGCTTGCCAGGTTGTTCAGTGTGATGGTCGTGGCGCCCGTGCCGGTGACCTTGACGTCGTTCTGGATGCCGTTGCGGAGCGACAGCACCGCGGCGCTGGCGGTGAGGTTGATCAGCCGGACCGTCTCGATGCCCGAATAGGATGCCAGGGTGGACAGGTTGAAGGCGCCGTTGCCGAAGAGCAGCAGCTCGTCGGCGCCGCCGCCGGAATTGATCTGGTCGCCGGGGTTCAAAGACAGCGAGTTGGCCAGCACCTGGTCGTTGGTGTCGCCCGCCGTGAAATTATCGTTGGCCGTGGTCAGGGTGAACTCGTTCGAATCGGCGATCTGGATCGTGAAGGTCCGGTCGAAGAAGTTGCCGAGCGGGTCGGTGGCTCGGACGGTGACCTGGCGGCTCGCCGCCTGCTCATAGTCGAGGCCGGTTCCGCCGACGCGCAGCTCGTCGCCGACGATCGTGAACAAAGCTCCGTCGAGGCCCGGACGGATCGTGTAGGTGAAGGTCTGGCCGAC
>DASVVM010000014.1:0-7771 GCA_036386555.1 Allosphingosinicella sp. | reverse complement strand
AGGCGAGTCGCTGATGACCGCCGCCCAATCGACGATGGAGCGCTCCGGCGAGCAGTGGACGCAGATGCGCGCCGCGGTGTTCGAGGCGCTGGCCAGCTTCGATCGGCCGGCCTCCGCCTACGACATCGCCGACAAGGTCAGCCAGACGCAGGGGCGGCGGGTGGCGGCGAACAGCGTGTACCGGATCCTCGATTTGTTCGTCGGAGCGAACCTCGCCCGGCGGGTGGAAAGCGCCAATGCCTATGTCGCGAACGACCATCCGGACTGCCTCCACGACTGCATCTTCCTGATCTGCGACAATTGCGGGCAGACCACCCATCTCGACGACGACAAGCTGTCGGGCGGGGTCCGCGCCGCCGCGAAGCAGGCCGGCTTTGCGCCCGAGCGCCCGGTGATCGAGGTCCGCGGCACCTGCCAGGACTGCAAGGAAGGCTGAGCGGTCCGTACGATGTCTCTCGACGACGAGATCATCGACACGCCCGACGGCCCGATGCGCTGGGGCGAGTGGAAGAGGAAGCACCCGATCCAGATCCCTTCCCGGCGCACCAAGGGCAAGAAGCTGCCGGTGAAGGTCAAGAGGTTTACGGACGAGACCTAGGCCAAAGGGCGCGGGACGCGCCCCTGCACGCCGCCTGCACCCATTCCCCATTCGACAGGCAAGCGGCTTTGGAGTAGCGGGAGCCCCCATGACCGAACGCCCCGAAACGCCGCTTCTCGATACCGCGCCGACGCCGGAACAGCTGCGGCGGCTCGACATTTCGCAGCTTCGCCAGCTCGCCGACGAACTCAGGGCTGAGACGATCTCGGCGGTGTCGGTGACCGGCGGTCATCTCGGGGCGGGGCTCGGAGTGGTCGAGCTGACGGTGGCGCTTCACTATGTCTTCAAGACCCCCGACGACCGGCTGATCTGGGACGTCGGCCACCAGGCCTATCCGCACAAGATCCTGACCGGCCGGCGCGAGCGCATCCGCACCCTGCGCATGGGCGGGGGCCTGTCGGGCTTCACCAAAAGGAGCGAGAGCGAGTACGACCCGTTCGGCGCGGCGCACAGCTCGACCTCCATCTCGGCCGCCTTGGGCTTCGCGGTGGCGAACAAGCTGGCGGGCAGCCCCGGCCGGGCGATCGCGGTGATCGGCGACGGGGCCATGTCGGCCGGAATGGCCTATGAGGCGATGAACAATGCCGAGCAGGCGGGCAACCGGCTGATCGTCATATTGAACGACAACGACATGTCGATCGCCCCGCCGGTCGGTGGGCTCTCCGCCTATCTCGCCCGGCTCGTCTCCTCGGGCAGCTTCCTCAGCCTTCGCGACTTCGCCCGGCGGGTCGCAAGACGCCTGCCCGACCCGCTTCACCGCGCCGCCCGCAAGGCCGACGAATATACGCGCGGCTGGGTGACCGGCGGGACGCTCTTCGAAGAGCTCGGCTTCTACTATGTCGGCCCGATCGACGGGCACGACATCGAGACTTTGGTCAAGATCCTCGAGAATGTTCGCGACGCCGACGAGGGGCCGATGCTGGTCCATGTCGTGACCAAGAAGGGCAAGGGCTACGGCCCGGCCGAGGCCGCGGCCGACAAATATCACGGCGTCCAGAAATTCGACGTCGTCTCCGGCGAGCAGGCCAAGTCCGACCCCGGCCCGCCAAGCTACACCGGCGTGTTCGCGACGGCGCTGACCGCCGAGGCGGAACGGGACGACAAGGTGGTGGCGATCACCGCGGCGATGCCGTCGGGCACCGGCCTCGACAAGTTCGGGGCTCGATTCCCCGAGCGCACCTTCGACGTCGGCATCGCCGAGCAGCACGCCGTCACCTTCGCGGCCGGGCTCGCCGCGCAGGGATACCGGCCCTTCTGCGCCATCTACTCGACCTTCCTGCAGCGGGCCTACGACCAGGTCGTGCACGACGTCGCGATCCAGAACCTGCCCGTCCGCTTCGCGATGGACCGGGCGGGGCTCGTCGGCGCCGACGGGGCCACCCATGCCGGCAGCTTCGACCTCGCTTATCTCTGCACGCTTCCCAATTTCGTGGTCATGGCCGCCGCCGACGAGGCGGAGCTGGTCAACATGGTCCACACCATGGCGCTCCACGACAGCGGGCCGATCGCGGTGCGCTACCCGCGCGGCAACGGCACGGGAGTCCCGCTCCCGGCGATCCCTGAGCCGCTTGAGGTCGGCAAAGGCAGGGTCGTCCGCGAGGGCAAGAAGGTGGCGATCCTGTCGCTCGGCACCCGCCTCGGCGAGGCCCTGAAGGCGGCAGAGACGCTCGAGGCGCGGGGCCTCTCGACCACGGTCGCCGACCTGCGCTTCGCCAAGCCGCTGGACGAGGATCTGATCCGCCGCCTGCTGACGACTCACGAGGTGGCGGTGACGGTCGAGGAGGCGGCGATCGGCGGCCTCGGCGCGCATGTCCTTACCATGGCCAGCGACCAGGGCCTCACCGACGCCGGCCTCAAGATCCGCACCATGCGCCTGCCCGACGCCTTCCAGGACCAGGACAAGCCGGAAAAACAATATGGAGAGGCCCGCCTCGATGCGGAGGCGATCGTCGACACGGTCCTGAAGGCGCTCCGCCACAACAGCGCCGGCGTCGTCGAGGGGGCGAGGGCCTAGACATGCAAAAGCCGCCGGAGGTCCGGCGGCTCGCATGGGTTGGTCGGTCGGCGGTCTTAGATCATGACCGTGGCGACGACGAGAATCTGCGCGACCAGGGCGACCAGGCCCGCAGTGACGCTCTCTACGATACGCATTTCACTTCCTTGATTTGCTTGGGAGCCATTTCCCTCCCGCAACGCATTTGGTGCAAAGCACGCATATTCTCAACTGCAAAGGTAGAGTAAGTCGAGTGCAAAAAGTGCAATTGCTTCTCCCCAAGGTTCCGGCCCGCTAAGCCGGCCGAATGGCAAAGGCGCGTGTTGATCAGCTGCTCGTGGATCGCGGGCTCGTCGAGAGCCGGGCGAAGGCGCAGGCGCTGATCCTCGCGGGCCTCGTCTTCTCCGGAGAGCGCAAGATCGAGAAGGCCGGGCAGCCGGTGGCGGGCGATGCGCCGCTCGAAGTGCGGGGGAAGGAGCATCCCTGGGTGTCGCGCGGCGGCATCAAGCTGGCGCATGCGCTCGAGCATTTCCGGTGGAGCGTCGAGGGGTCGGTCTGTCTCGACGTCGGCTCATCGACCGGAGGCTTTACCGACGTCCTCCTTCAGCGCGGGGCGGCGAAGGTGTTCGCGGTTGATGTCGGGACCAATCAGCTCGCCTGGAAGCTTCGGCAGGACCCGCGGGTCGTCGTCCACGAGCAGACGAACGCTCGCTATCTCACCGCCGCGGTCGTCACGGAGCCCGTCGACATCATCGTGTGCGACGCGAGCTTCATCTCACTCGCCAAGGTGCTAGGGGCCGCCCTCGGCTTCGCAAAAGCCGGCGGCGGGCTGATCGCCCTGGTCAAGCCGCAGTTCGAGGCCGAGCGGAACGAGATCGGCAAGGGCGGCGTCGTCCGCGAGCCCGCGGTCCACGACCGGGTCTCCGCGGCGGCCGCCGCCTGGATCGAGTCGGTGGGGTGGACGGTCGACGGGATCACCCAGAGCCCGATCACCGGGCCGGAGGGGAATGTCGAGTTCCTGCTGGCGGCCCGCCGCGGGATGGCGCAATGAGCGCCCGCTTCACCGCGCTCGATTGGTCGATCGTCGCCGCCTATGTGCTTCTGCTCGCCGCAGCCGGGATACTGTCAACCCGGCGGCAGCGCGACGCGGACGATTATTTCCTCGCCGGGCACCGGGTGCCGATCTGGCTGGTGGCGGTGTCGGTGCTCTCGACGACCCAGTCGGCGGCGACCTTCCTGGGGGCTCCGGACTACAGCTATCGCGGCGACTATACCTATCTGGCGAGCTATATCGGACCGCTTCTGGCCGCCTTCCTCGTCGCGCGCTTCCTGATCCCGCGTTTCTACGCCCTCGGAGTGACCACGGTGTACGAGCTGCTTCTCCACCGCTTCGATTCGACGGCGATGCGGGCGGCAGGCGGCATGTATCTGATCGGCCGGGTGTTCGCGAGCGGCGCGCGGCTTTATCTCGCGGCGATCGCCGTCTCGATGATCATCTTCGCGGACATCGCACCGGCGAGCGTGCTGCTCGCCTCGGCCGTGCTGGTCGTCTTCGGCCTTGCCTTCACCTTCATCGGGGGGCTCCGATCTGTGATCTGGAGCGACCTCGTCCAGGTCATCCTCTATGTCGGAGCCGCGGCGGTCGTGCTCGTCCTGCTGTGGACGGCGATCCCCGCGTCGACGGGGGAGATTTTGGGGGCTCTGTCGGCGCCGCCGGACGGGCCGAGCAAGCTCAGGCTGCTCGATTTCTCGTTCGATCCGGGCGCCTCCTTTTCCCTCCCCGCGACCCTGACCGGGATCACTTTGCTGTTCGTCGCCAGCATGGGGCTCGACCAGGACATCAGCCAGCGCTTCCTCGCCTGCCGCGACGCCCGGGAAGGGCGGCGGGCGCTCTACGTCTCCGTCCTCGCCTCGGTGCCGGTGGTGCTTTTGTTCATGGCGGTCGGGTCGCTGCTCTACATCGTCTACGACCGGCCCGATCTGATGGGGCGGAGCGCGGGCGCGGCGGGCGAGTTCAGGGGCGAGAAAATCACTATCTTCATGCATTTCATCCTCACCCAGATCCCGCCTGGGGTGAGGGGGCTGGTGGCGGTCGGAGTTCTTGCCGCGGCGGCGGTCAATTCGGGGCTGATCTCGATGGCTTCGGTGCTCATCCAGGATTTCTACCGGCCGTGGGTGGAACGGCGGCGGCGCGAGGTTTCCGAGGCGCATTTCGTCGCGGCCGGGCGAATTGCCATGGTCCTCCTCGCTTTGGTGCTGCTCGGTATGTCGATCCTGTGCTTCTACTGGCAGCGCTACACCGACGCGCCACTGCTCGATTTCGCCCTGGGGGTGATGACCTTCGCCTATTCCGGGCTGCTCGGGGTCTACATCACGGCCTTATTCACCCGGCGTGGCAATTCGGCATCGGTGATCGCGGCGCTTTGCGCCGGCTTCATCGCGATCGGCGTCCAGCAAAGCTATGTCGTCGACATGCTCGGCCTGCCGCTTTCGTGGAAGTCGCTGGCCTTCCCCTACCAGCTCTGCATCGGCACCGCGGTCGCCTTTGCGACCTGCATGGCGGGCAGGCCGCGACTCGGCGGCGAGGATCAGGAAATGAGGAGCGGGCTCGTTCCCGAAGCCAGCTGAGCCAGCATCAGGAAGGCGGTGACGGCGACCAGGCCACCCATGCCTGTGGCAACCCGCATGCTACGCATATTCCAATCCTCCCGAACCGGCGGGACCAACCCCGCCGACGCCATGAGATTGCTCCGCGGGGCGGTCCCGGTCCACGGGAAGGGTTGGCAAATCTTCGCCGCCGGGCGATTGGGGGGCTTCCGCGGCGATGCGGAGAGTTGACGAAATGTGCGGAAATGTGCGGTATGGCCGGGACTGAGCAGGGACGTCCGATGCAGGGGGATCTACACGCCGAGGAGAGCGACGCGGTGGCGCTGGTCGTCCGCGAGACGCTGGCAAGGCGGCGGCTGTCGCGGCAGTGGCTCGCCGACGAGGCGAAGGTCAGCCTGTCGACGCTCGAAAAGGCGCTTTCCGGGCGTCGCCCCTTCACCCTGGCGACGATCGTCAGGATCGAGGAGGCGCTCGGCACCAGCCTTCGCGGGGCCCGGCCGCAACCGGCGGAGGCCGGGCGCAGGCCGGACAATGCCGTCGCGCCCGAGGACATGGGCGCCTATGTCCGCCCGGCGGTCAGCTGGCTCGAGGGCGAATATCTGACCCTCCGCCCGTCTTTCTCCGAGCCGGGCGCGATCTACGCCTACCGGATACTGATCCTCTGGGACGAGGATAAGGGGCACCTCTCCTTCAGCGAATCCGCACGCGTCGACAGCGACTTCGAACAGCAGGGCTATGTCTCCTTCCCGCATCTGTCGGGCCATATCTATCTGGTTACGGTTTCGCAGGGGCAGTACCGGATCGCGATCCTCGGCCGGCCGTCGGGCGGCGGTGCGCTGAACGGGGTCCTCACCACCCTCGTCGCCGGACCAGGCTCGCAACTCATCCCCGCGTCCTCTCCGATCACTTTGCTGCCCATCAGCCGACAGACCAGCGCGGAGCTTGGCCTGATCAAGCCGGGCGACAGCTGCTACGAGGAGTATCGCGGCTGCGTCGACCGGATTGCGCAGCGCGGCTACGCCCTCTTTCCCTGCTGACGGAGCCGCACCCCCGCGCGCGCGTTAACCCTTTGCATGGCGCGGCGGAGTGCAGGTTGAGGTGAGACGGCAGCTTGTTTTCGGCTGCGTTGCAGTGCTGGTGCTCGGCAGCGCCTCGCCGCCGCCCATGGCGCGCACGGTGGGCGCCCCGCCCCCGGCCCCGGCCCCGGGGGTCCAGTGCGACACCCCGCCCTTCACTGCTTGTGTGGAGGCGTTCGCAGCAGTGCCCGGCCTGCGTGCCGCTGCCGAGGCGCCGGCGCCCTCGATTCCTCGCCCCGAACCGACGCCGCCTCGCGCCCGGGCGGACTCGCCCGCGCAATTGCGTGTGGTGGTCAGCCTTCCCCTGCAGCGCGCCTATGTCTTCAAAGGGGACGACCTGCTGATGACGTCGCCGGTTTCGACCGGGAAGCGGGGTCACGAGACTCCGGCGGGCACCTTCCGGATCCTGGAGAAGAAGCGGCACCATCGATCGAACCGCTACGCCAACGCGCCGATGCCGTTCATGCAGCGCCTGACCTGGACGGGCATCGCCCTCCACGCCGGCCATGTCCCTGGCTATCGCGCCTCGCACGGCTGCATCCGCTTTCCGGCCAAGGCGGCGAGGAAGCTCTACGGCCTCACCAATTTCGCAACCGAGGTTACGGTGACCCACCGGCGGCCGAAATCGGGCGTTGCCGCGCTCGGCCTGACCTGAGCCCTCTAGAGAATGAAGTCCCCCTGTCCGATCGGGTGTCCGGGGCTTTCGATGTGGATGACGAGGTCGGCTGTGCCGTTGCCGTCTGTGTCGGCTTCGGCGAACCAGCTTCCGGCGTTGTTCGGGTCCTGATAGGCACGAAGCTGCCCCGCCTGGTTGGTGAACGCTTCCGCACCGATGAAGCTGAAGGCCTGGTTGCCGTCCGTGTTGTCGTCGGCGTCGATCCGGCCGAGGTCGATCACGTCCTCGCCGGTGAAGGCGAGGATCCTGTCCATCGCAGTCGAGGTCGACTCGCCGACCTTGTCGTAGCGGAACGTGTCGGCCCCGCCATTGCCCTTCAATATGTCGGTGCCGAGATTGCCGTAGATGAGGTCGTGGCCGGCCCCGCCCGTCATCTCGTCGTCGCCCTGGCCTCCCACCAGCCGGAAATGGCCGTCGCTCTCGCGGCTTCCGTCGAAGACGAAGCTCTCGGCCGAAGCGAGGAAGCCGGCGTTCCAGGTGAAGACCTGGCCCGAGCCGAGAATGTCGTCGGCGGCGATTATCTCATAATCCGCCTCGCCGGCGAGCGGGCTTCCGAAGCGCCGGTCGGTGGCCGAAGCGAGGGTCACGCTCTCCATCCCCTTGATCGAGCCGGCATAATCGGCCGAGGTGAAGTCGATCGTGTACTGGCCTCGAAGCACGAAATTGTCGTAGCCGCCGCCGCCGTCGACCTTGTCGCCGGGGCCGAAGCGGCCCGCCTCGGCGAACAGGAACACGTCCTCCTTCGCTCCGCCCTTGATCTCGTCGAGGCCGTGTCCGCCGAGGATGTAGAAGGTGCTGTCGGTCTCCAGGCTCCCGTCGAA
>DASVVM010000013.1:0-22890 GCA_036386555.1 Allosphingosinicella sp. | reverse complement strand
CACCACCCTTCGGGTGGTCCCCCTCCCCATGGGCTGCCCCCACGGGGAGGACGAGGAATTCGAATCATGCTGAGCCGGCACTACGTCCTCGCCGCCGGCGGCACCGGCGGGCACATGATTCCCGCCCATGCTTTGGCCGAGGAGCTGATGCGGCGCGGGCATCGGGTGGCGCTCGTCACGGACGATCGCGGGGCGCGAATCCCCGGGCTGTTCGAGGGCGTGCCGATCCACATCCTGCCCGCCGGGCGGCTGGGCGGAGGGCCGATCGGATGGATCCGGGCGATCCAGAAGATCTTCACCGGCCGGGCGATGGCGTCGCGGCTCTATGAGACGTTCGAGCCGTCCGCGGTGATCGGCTTCGGCGGCTATCCGGCGCTGCCTGCGCTGATGGCGGCGCAACGCGACAAGATCCCGACCCTGATCCACGAGCAGAATGCGGTGCTCGGCCGGGTCAACCGGATCGTTTCCGGCCGGGTCGACGCGATCGCCACCGCTTATCCGAACGTCCAGCGGCTCGGCAAGAACCGCGAGGCCAAGACCCATCTCGTCGGCAATCCCGTGCGCGACGAGGTCCTCGCGCTTCGCGACCAGCCTTATCCCGAGCTGACCGACGAAGGCGTCTTCCGCCTGCTCGTCACCGGCGGGAGCCAGGGCGCCACCATCCTCTCACAGGTCGTGCCGGAGGCGCTGGGCCTCCTGCCCGAGCATTTCCGGCGGCGGCTGCAGGTGACCCAGCAATGCCGGGCCGAGGATATCGAGAGCGTCAGGGCCCGCTATGCGTCGCTGGGGATCGCCGCCGATCTCGCCACCTACATTCCCGACATGCCCGACAAGCTCGCCTGGACTCATCTCGTCATCGCCCGCGCCGGAGCATCCACCATCGCCGAGCTGACGGTGGCGGGCCGACCCGCCATCCTCATCCCCCTGCCGTCCGCGACGGACGATCATCAGACCGCCAATGCGCTCGAAATGGCAAAAGCCGGCGGCGCCCGCACGATCAGCCAGAGGCGCTTCACGCCGGTGGAGCTCGCCAAGCAGATGCAGAAGCTCGGCCTCGAGCCCGCCGCCCTCGCCAATGCGGCTTTGCGGGCCTGGGCGGTCGGCCGGCCCAATGCGGCGAGCGACCTCGCCGACCTGGTCGAGATGACCGGCCGCGACCTCGGCACCGACCCGATCGCAGCCGAGGAGATGATCCTCACGCCGATTCCGGGCGGGGCATTCGCCTGATGGCGGGGCGGGGGATGAGAGGGGTAGCCAAGGACATCGGCACGATCCACTTCGTCGGAATCGGCGGAATCGGAATGTCGGGAATCGCCGAGGTGATGCACATCCTCGGCTACAGGGTGCAGGGCTCCGACGTCGCCGAAGGCTATGTCGTGGAGGGGCTTCGCAAGGCCGGTATCCCCGTCAAGGTCGGCCACCATCCCGACAATCTCGGAGACGCGGCGGTGGTGGTGATCTCGACCGCGATCCGGAAGGACAATCCCGAGCTGGTCTGCGCCTATGAGCGCCGGATCCCGGTGGTCCGGCGGGCGGAGATGCTTGCCGAGCTGATGCGTCTGAAATCGACCGTCGCGGTGGCGGGGACCCATGGCAAGACGACGACCACCTCGATGATCGCCGCCATGCTCGACGCCGGGGGGATCGATCCGACGGTGATCAACGGCGGGATCATCAACGCCTACGGCTCCAACGCCCGGCTCGGATCCTCCGACTGGATGGTGGTCGAGGCCGACGAGAGCGACGGAAGCTTCCTTCGCCTCGACGGCACCCTGGCGGTGGTCACCAACATCGATCCCGAGCATCTCGACCATTACGGTTCCTTCGAGAAGGTGAAGGACGCCTTCGTCGAATTCGTCGAGAACGTGCCCTTTTACGGCGCCGCCTTGCTCTGCGTCGACCATCCGGAGGTGCAGACGATCATCCCGAGGCTTCGCGACCGCCGCGTGGTCACCTACGGCTTCGCGGCGCTGGCCGACGTGCGCGGGGAGAATGTCCGGCCGGTCGCGGGGGGCAACCTGTTCGACGTTTCGCTTCGCGACCGCTCGGGCCAAGTCGCCACGATCTCGGACATCGAGCTGCCCATGCCTGGCCGGCACAACGTCCAGAACGCGCTTGCCGCCATCGGAGTCGCCGCCGAGCTCGGCATTCCTCACGACACGATCGCCAGGGGCTTCGAGAAGTTCGGCGGGGTGAAAAGGCGCTTCACCAAGGTGGGCGAGATCGAGGGCGCTACGATCATCGACGATTACGGCCACCATCCCACCGAGATAAGGGCCGTCTTGTCGGCAGCTCGCGAGGGCGCCCAGGGCCGGGTCATCGCCGTCGTCCAGCCGCACCGCTACACCCGGCTTCGAGACCTGATGGAGGAGTTCCAGGGCGCGTTCAATGACGCCGACGTGGTCTATGTGACTCCGGTCTACCCGGCCGGCGAGGAGCCGATCGACGGGGTCGATTCCGAAGCCCTCGCGGAGGGGCTGAAGCAACGCGGTCACCGGGCCGTCAAGGCGGTCGCCGACCTCGACGACCTCTGCCTCAGCCTGCGCGACCTCGCCGCGGGCGGAGACATGGTGATCTGCCTCGGCGCCGGCGACATCACCAAATGGGCGGCGGCCCTCGCCGACGGAATCGCCTGCGCGAGGGCGGCTAAGGCATGAGCGCCATGAGCGACAAGCCCCACCCCAACCCCTCCCCTGAAGGGGAGGGGCTTTCCGGAGCGCTCCACTTAAGCCCCTCCCCTTCAGGGGAGGGGTTTGGGGTGGGGGATGTTCACTTGCGCGGCTCGATCGAGGCCGAAGGCTCGCTCGCCGACTTCATCTGGTTCCGCACCGGCGGGCCGGCCCAATGGCTGGTTCGCCCCGACGACGTCGAGGATCTCGCCCGCTTCCTCTCCGAGCTCGATCCTTCAGTCCCGGTCATGCCCGTCGGGGTCGGCTCCAACCTGATCGTTCGCGACGGCGGGGTGCCGGGCGTCGTGGTCCGGCTGCCCAAGGCGATGAGCCACGTCCATATCGAGCCCGGCAACCGGGTCCGCGCAGGGGGCGGGGCGATGGGGATCACCGTTGCTTCCAAGGCGCGCGATGCCCGCATCGCCGGTCTCGAATTCCTTCGCGGCATCCCGGGCACGGCCGGGGGAGCGGTCCGGATGAACGCCGGCGCCTACGGCCGCGACGTAGCCGATATCCTGATCGAGGCGACGCTGGTGCTCCGCGACGGCCGCATCGAGACCTGGCCGGCGGCTCGGCTCGGTTACACCTATCGCCATAGCGAGGTGCCCGAGGGCGCCGTGGTCGTCGAGGCGCTGTTCCAGGGGATTCCGGGCGAGCGCGCCGTGATCGGCGCCGAGATGGACCGGATCGCAGCCGAGCGTGAGTCGAGCCAGCCGCTTCGGAGCCGGACCGGCGGCTCGACCTTCAAGAATCCGCCGGGCACCAAGGCGTGGGAGCTGATCGACTCGGCGGGCTGCCGCGGGCTCAGGATCGGAGATGCCCAAGTCTCTGAAAAGCATTGCAACTTCCTGCTCAACCTAGGCAAGGCGAGAAGCGCCGACATCGAGGCTCTGGGGGAGGAGGTTCGCCGGCGAGTGCTGGCCAATTCGGGTATCGAGCTGGAGTGGGAGATTCAAAGGGTGGGAGTGGAGTCATGAGCACCCGTCATCCCGGCGAAGGCCGGGACCTCAGGACAAGAAGTCTCGGCGGGTCTCCCCGAGGCCCCGGCTTTCGCCTGGGTGACGAGCTATGACCATCCCCCTCCACATCGCAGTCCTCATGGGCGGATGGTCCGCCGAGCGCGAGGTGTCGCTGACCAGCGGCGCCGGTGTCGCGGATGCGCTTGAGAGCCTCGGTCACCGGGTGACCCGGATCGACATGGGCCGCGACGTCGCCGAGCGGCTTCGAGAGGCGGCTCCGGACGTCGTGTTCAACGCACTTCACGGCACTCCGGGCGAGGACGGCACGGTGCAGGGCCTGATGGACCTGATGGGCCTCAAATATACCCATAGCGGGGTCGAGACCTCCGTCATCGCCATCGACAAGGAGCTGACCAAAATGATTCTCGTCCCCCGCGGCATAAGGATGCCGGAGGGGACGATGGTCGACAGCGAGAGCCTTTACGAGGCCGACCCCCTGGCCCGGCCCTACGTGCTGAAGCCGGTCAACGAAGGCTCTTCGGTCGGAGTGGCGATCGTGACCCAGGGCGGCAATTACGGCGATCCGATCGGGCGGGAGAGCGAAGGGCCGTGGCGCAGGTTCGACCGCCTCCTCGCCGAGCCCTTCATCCGCGGGCGGGAGCTGACGGTGGCGGTCCTCGGCGACGAGGCGCTTGCGGTGACCGAGCTCCAGCCCAAATCGGGCTTCTACGACTACGACGCCAAATATACCGAGGGGATGACCCAGCATGTGTGCCCGGCCGACATCCCGGATGAGATAGCGGCCGCCTGCATGGAGATGGCGCTCGAAGGCCACCGCGCCCTCGGCTGCAGCGGCTGCTCGCGCGCCGACTTCCGCTGGGACGACGAGCGCGGGCTGGAGGGCCTCTATCTGCTCGAGATCAACACCCAGCCCGGAATGACTCCGCTCAGCCTAGTGCCCGAGCAGGCCCGCTATCGCGGGATGAGCTATGCCGAGCTGGTCCAGAAGATCGTGGAGGAAGCGTTATGAGCAAGGCGATCGCGCGCGGCTCGGGACAGCGCGGCAAGGGCAAGGCGCCGGCGCGCGGCAAGGCCCAGCGCAGCCGCGGCGCGGCCGCGGCCCCCGCGCTTCCCGATGCGGTGCGAAGGCTCAGCTGGTGGATCTTCCTCGGGATGATGATCGCCGTCGCCGGTGCCCTGCTCTGGGTGCTCAGGATACCGCAGATGGTGGGTGGAACGATGGGAGAAAGCGTCGGCGAGATGGGCTTCGCGATGAAGCGCGTCGAGATCAAGGGGGCCGAGCATATCCGCCAGATCGACGTCTACAACATCGCCTTCGACCAGCCCTCGACGGCGATGCCCCTCGTGGACCTCGAGGCGACCCGGCAGCGCCTGCTGCAGTTCGGCTGGGTTCGCGACGCCCGCGTGTCGAGAAGGCTGCCCGACACGCTTGTCGTCGACATCGTCGAGCGCCGGCCCGCGGCCATCTGGCAGCATAACCAGCGCCTCGCCCTGATCGACATGGACGGAGTGGTGCTGGAGGCGGTCCGGCTCGACGCCATGCCCGACCTGCCGCTCCTGATCGGCCCCGCCGCCAACCTCCACGCCGCCGAGCTGGGGCGCCTCATCCAGGCCGCGCCCAACCTCAAACCGGCGATGGCCGGCGCGAGCTGGGTCGGCGGCCGCCGCTGGGACCTTCGCTTCCAGACCGGCGAAGTGCTCGCGCTTCCGGAAGGCGAAGCCGCGGCGCGCAAGGCGCTGACGAAGTTCGCAAGCATGGACTCGTCGGTGCAGCTGCTGGGCAAGGGCTATGTCCGCATCGACATGCGGGACTCCAAAAGGATGCTGATCCGGTTGCCGGGCGATCCGGGAAGCACCGTTCCCGACATCGTTCCCGAAGCGCCGCCGGCCGCGCCGGCCGCTCCCGGCACGGGCGACGCCGACACCGCGCGGACGATCTGATGAAGCGGCCGACCGTCCAGGCCCCGCGCAGGCTGGTCACCGCCCTCGACGTCGGATCGTCGAAAGTGTCGGCGCTGATCGCCGAGCCGGGCGACGACGGGCGGCTGAAGATCCTCGGCACGGGCCAGCGCCAGAGCCAGGGCGTGAAGCGCGGATTCATCGCCGACATGGAAAAGACCGAAGGTGCGATCAGGGAGGCGGTCGAGCAGGCCGAGCGGATCGCTGCGACCAATATCGAGGACGTGTTCGTCGGATTCTCGGCCGGCGGGCTGGTCAGCACCGTGGCCAGCGTCGAGCTGCAGATCGGCGGGCGCCGGATTGAGAAAGCGGACATCGACCAGCTGCTCGGAATCGGCCGCGAATCGATCAGCAGCGATGGCCGGATGATCCTCCACGCTCTGCCTGCGCTCTATACGGTCGACGGGCTCGAGGGGGTGAAGAAGCCGCTGGGCCTCCATGCCGACAAGCTTGCGGTCGACATCCACGTCATCGCGGGCGACCCCTCGCCGGTCAGGAACCTCGACCTCTGCGTGCGCTCGGCCCACCTTGGGGTCGAGGCGATCGTCGCCTCGCCGGTCGCGGCCGGCAAGGCGTGCCTCAGCGACGAGGAGCGCGAGCTCGGGGTCGCACTGGTCGAGCTCGGCGCCGGGGTGACCAACGTCTCGGTCTTCGCGGGCGGGATGCTGCTCGGTCTGAAGTCGATCCCGGTGGGCGGGATCGACATCACCGACGACATCGCCTCCGCCTTCGGCACCCGCCGGATCGAGGCGGAGCGGATGAAATGCTTCTACGGCTCGGCGACCACCTCGCCGCGCGACAATCACGACATGATCGAGCTGTCGCCGATCGCGGGGTCCGAAGAGGGGACGGAGGCGGCCCGGATCACCCGCGCTCAGCTCATTGCGGTCATCCGCCAGCGGCTCGAGCATCTCACCGGCGAGATTGCCGCGGCCTTGAAGGACCTCGGCTTCGGGGGGCCGTTCGGGCGCCAGGTCGTGCTGACCGGCGGCGGCTCGGAGCTGAAGGGGATCGCCGATTACGCGCAGGGCGTGCTGGGCCGTGCGGTCCGGGTCGGCCGGCCGAGCCTGGCCGGGCTTCCCGACGCCCATTCGGGGCCCGCTTTCACGACCCTCGTCGGCCTCGCTTTGTTCGCCGCTTCGGACGAGCTCGACCTCCGGTCGGTGATGTCGCCGGAGCGGATCGCGCCGCGCGAGACCGGCGGCAATATCGTCCAACGGCTGATCAGCGCGGTGAAAAGTGGCTTTTGAGATTCACCGGCGTGGCCTCCGGGACTCAGTTCCGTGACTTTTGGGACTCACACGGGGGTCTCCACACCGAAAAAATACCAGTCCGTTAACTTTTTTCTCGCGCCCAAGAATCGCTTGGTGCAAAAGGAGTTAACGAGTTGGTCCCGTTGGGCGAATACAGGGGGAGAGCAAGCATGAGCATCGACTTCATCAGGCCGGAAGTAGATGAACTGAGGCCCCGGATCAGCGTCATCGGCGTCGGCGGCGCCGGCGGCAATGCGGTGGCCAACATGATCGCCAACGATGTTCAGGGCGTCGACTTCCTCGTCGCCAATACGGACGCCCAGGCGCTCAACGCCTCCCCCGCCGACCAGCGCATCCAGCTCGGCCTTCGAATCACCCAGGGCCTCGGCGCCGGCTCCCGCCCGGAGATCGGCAAGGCCGCCGCCGAAGAGGCGCTCGAGGAGATCGAGAAGGCGCTCGAGGGCGCCCATATGTGCTTCATCGCCGCCGGCATGGGCGGGGGCACCGGCACCGGCGCGGCCCCGGTCATCGCCAAGGCGGCGCGCGACCGTGGCGTCCTCACCGTCGGGGTCGTCACCAAGCCGTTCAGCTTCGAGGGCAACCGCCGCGGCCGCTCGGCCGATGCGGGGATCGAAGAGCTCCAGCAGCATGTCGACACGCTGATCGTCATCCCCAACCAGAATCTCTTCCGGATCGCCAACCCGAACACGACCTTCAAGGAAGCGTTCATGATGGCCGACGAGGTGCTCCAGCAGGGCGTCCGCGGGATCACCGACCTGATGGTCATGCCCGGCCTCATCAACCTCGACTTCGCCGACGTCCGCTCGGTCATGGGCGAGATGGGCAAGGCGATGATGGGCACCGGCGAGGCCTCGGGCGACAACCGCGCCATCGAGGCGGCCGAGAAGGCGATCGCCAACCCGCTGCTGGACGGGGTGAGCATGAAGGGCGCCCGGGGCGTGATCATCTCGATCACCGGCGGCGAGGACATGCGCCTGATGGAGGTCGATGAGGCCGCCAGCCACATCAAGGAGCTGGTGGACCCGGACGCCAACATCATCTGGGGCTCGGCCTTCAACAACGAGCTCGAGGGCAGGATCCGGGTCTCCGTGGTCGCCACCGGGATCGACGCGGAGGCGGCGACCCAGGCGCCGCCGCTGCCGGCCAAGGTCTTCACCTTCCCCGGCGCCCGCACCGCCGCTCCGGCGGCCGAGGCTCCGAAGGTCACTCTGACTCCGCCCGAGCCCGTCGCCGAAGCGCCCGAGACGGCCGCCGAGCCCGAAGTCGCCGAAGACCCGGCCGACGAGCTGACTCTCACGGAGCCGGTTGCCGAGGAGGCGGGCGAAGAGCTTCTGCTCGACGCTGCGATGCTCGGCGACGAGGACGATGGGGGCGAGAGCTTCATCGAAGAGGATTTCGCCGGCGGACCGGAAAGCGTCGCCCCCGGCACGCGCAGCTGGATCGACGGCGAGCCCGAAGCGGCCGAAGAGGCGGAGCCGAAGGCGGCCCGCGAGGGCGGCACTCTGTTCGAGCGCATGTCGAGCATCGCCCGGGGCGCCGCCAAGGCCCAGGTGGAGGAGGAGCCGCAGCCCCGCCTCCGCCGCGACCCGCTGGATATCCCGCGCTTCCTGGGACGCCAGAACAACCAGTAATCTCAATCCTCCCCGAGCTTGCTCGGGGAGGGGGACCACCCGAAGGGTGGTGGAGGGGTAAAAGGCGCGCGTCGGTCGGCGATTCGCGCCAGATCCTCTTATTGTTCAGACAGTTACCCCTCCACCATGCTTCGCATGGTCCCCCTCCCCATGCTGCGCGTGGGGAGGACAACTGCTCGCCGCCTCCCGTAACCGATTGAACGCATGGACGTTGCCCCTCCTGGAACCAACCGCTCTAAGCGCAGCATGACTTCATTGCGGAGGGGCGTCCGGCTCGGCTTGGCCGTGCTGGGTGCGGGGACAATGATCGCGGCTGCGCCGGCCTCGGCGCAGACCGGTGCGGCCACGGGCGTCTTCACGGAGCGCCCGCAGGCGGCCCTGTCGCGCAACCTTCGAAGCCTCGCCGCGAACCCGAAGAGCGTCACCGCACTGATAGGCGCCGGCAAGGCGGCGCTCGAACTCGGCGATCCTCAGGCGGCGCTCACCTTCTTCGCCCGCGCGGAGGAGCAGATGCCGCGCGACGGCCGGGTGAAGATGTGGATCGCCTCGGCCCTGGTCCAGCTCCAGCAGCCGCACGCCGCCCTCAAATTCTTCCGCGACGCGACCGACCTCGGAGTCCCCGCCGCCGACATCGCCCGCGACCGCGGGCTCGCGCACGACATCGCCGGCAATCCACGCGAGGCGCAACGCGACTATCGGATGGCGCTTCAGAAGGGCCGCGACGACGAGGCGACCCGGCGGCTGGCCCTTTCGCTGGCGATCAGCGGGGAGCGCGAACCGGCCTTGCGGCTGCTCGAGGATCAGCTTCTCGTCCGCGACCGGGCCGCGGAGCGCGCCCGGGCCATGGTTCTCGCTCTGACCGGAGACACCGTCGGCGCCGCCCGGGCCGTGCAGACGGCCATGCCGGGGCCCCAGGCCAGCGCGATGAGCCCCTTCCTGGCGCGGCTACCGAGGCTTTCGCCGGCGGAGCGGGCGCTGGCCGTCCACCTCGGAGTTTTCCCGCGCGACGGCGGCATCGCGCCCGCGTCCACTTACGCGGTCAACAATTTCGCAAGCGCCGTCACCGACGCGGGCCGCCCGGATCCGGGCCAGGGCTCGCTCGCTCGCCGATCGCCGCCGCCGGAGCCGGCCTCGACCGCGCCTCGCCGGCGACCCGGCGGCGAGGGCGGCCTCGCTCCGGCGGTCAGGCGGACAACCCCGGTCCGCCCGGTCGCCGGATCGGGCGCGGAGGAAGCGCTGGCCGGCGTGAGACAGCGCGACACCACAAGACGGCCCTCGGCCGGCCCGGCCTTTAGCGAGCGCACGTCGCACTGGGCGTTGGCGCGCGGCCTCGACGCAAGCCCGCCGCGGCGCAAACCGGAAGCCCAGTCCAGGCCCGCCCAAGCCGCTTCGGCCCCGAAGCCCGTTCCGATCCAAACGACTGTCGCGGCAGCTTCCGCGCCGCCTCAGGCCGTCAGCTCTCCGCCCGAGGCCGCCCGGACGCCGATCGTGGATCCGTCCTCGACTCCGTTGCCCCTATTCCAGCTTCAGCCCGGTCCGCGTTCCGAGCCGGCCGAGGTCCGAGTCGCTGCCGTCGAGCCTTCCTCGCCGCCGCAAGTGCAGCCGCAAGCGGAACCCGTGCCCCAGCCGGCCGAAGCGCGGAACGCCGCCGCGGAGCCTTCGGCTCCGCCGCCGCAGGCCGAACCGGTTCCCGCCGGCAGCCGCCTCGCCGATCTTTCCGCGACGCTCGCCGATATCGGCGAGCTCGAGCGCGATCCCGCCCAGACGACCGAGCCCAGGCCCAGGCCCAAGCCCGGGGCGGGCGCGGCTGCGAAGAAGCCCAGGCCGGCAGCGCCGGCCGAGCCCAGCCGCGTCTGGGTCCAGGTTGCGGGCGGTGCCGCGAAGACCGCTTTGCCTCGCGAGTTTGCCCGCCTGAAGGCGAAAGCGCCCAATCTGCTCGGCACCCGCTCCGCCTGGACCGCGCCGCTCAACGCCACCAACCGCCTGCTTGTCGGCCCCTTCGCGAGCGGCAAGGAGGCGCAGGCCTTCGTCAACCAGCTCAAGACCCAGGATCTGAGCGGCTTCGCCTGGACCAGCGCGGCGGGGCAGAAGGTCGAGAAGCTGCCCGCCAAGTGAGGCCGATGGCCCGCTACGCTTGCGACCCGGCGGCTTCGCGCGGCCGGCTGCACGCCGAGCCCGAGACTGGCCAGCGCGGCCCCCGCGACGCCTTCCAGCGAGACCGCGACCGGATCATCCATTCCGTCCCCTTCCGCCGGCTCCGCCACAAGACCCAGGTCTTCGTCGCGCCCGACGGCGACCATTTCCGGGTCCGGCTCACCCACAGCCTGGAAGTCGCGCAGATCGGCCGGACCCTGGCCCGGGCGCTCGCCCTCAACGAGGATATCACCGAAGCTTTGTGCCTCGCCCACGACATCGGCCATCCGCCCTTCGGCCACTCCGGCGAGGCGGTGCTTCAGTCCGAAATGGCGGCGGCGGGAGGGTTCGACCACAATGCCCATACGATCCGGCTGCTGACCCGGCTCGAAAGCCCTTATCCCCGCCACCCCGGACTCAATCTCAGCTGGGAGACGCTGGAGGGGCTGGCCAAGCATAACGGACCGGTCGCGGATCCGCCCTGGGCGCTGGCCGAGGCCGATCGCGAATTCCCGCTCGACCTTCGCAGCTGGCCGAGCCTGGAAGCGCAGGTCGCGGCGTTCGCCGACGACATCGCCTACGACAATCACGACATCGACGACGGCCTGCGCGCCGGCCTTTTCACTCTCGCGGACCTGCTCGAAGTGCCGCTCGTCGCCCGCATCTGGGCCGAGGTCCGGGCCCGCTTCCCCGACGTGGAGGAGGCCCGGCTGGTGCCGGAGCTGGTTCGGGACCAGATCGGCCTGATGGTCGGGGACGTGCTCGAGGAGACCGGGCGGCGGCTGGAGGGCGCGGGCGTGGAGTCGATCGACGACGTGCGCGGCGCCGGCCGTCCGCTCGCGGGATTCTCGGCCGCCATGGCCGACGAGGAAGCGGTGCTGAAGCGCTTCCTGCACGCCAGGATGTACAATGCCCCGCCGGTCACCGCCGTTCGGGACCAGGCGCAGCGGGTCGTCGCCAACCTCTTCGCCGCCTATCGCGACGATCCCGGCCGGCTCCCTTCGGAATGGCTCCCCGCCGGGTCCGACGAGGTGTCGATTCTCCGCGCGATCGGGGACTTCATCGCCGGGATGACCGACCGCTATGCGGTCCGCCAGCATCGAGAGCTGGTCGGACCGGTCGAGCTTCCGGAAGGGTTCTGACGATGCGGGTCGCGATGATCGGCGCGACCGGGCTCGTGGGATCGCTCGCCGCTCGCCGCTTGCTCGCGCAGGGCTGCGAAGTGGACGCGCTGCTTCGGCGGCCGAGCGGCATCGTCCATCCGGGCTGGCGCGAGCATGTCGCACCGCCGGACGGTTGGACGGAAATTGTCGCAGGGCTGAACCCGGAGGCGGCGATCTCTGCGCTTGGAACGACCATGCGCCAGGCCGGTTCGCAGGCCGCCTTCCGGACCATCGATTTCGAGAGGGTGGTCGCCTTTGCCCGGGCGGCGGCGGCTGCCGGTGCGCGCCGGATGGTCACGGTCTCCTCGGCGGGCGCGGACCCGGGCTCGAGCAATTTCTACCTGCGCACCAAAGGTGAAATGGAAGCGGCGCTGGAGGGGATGGGCTTCGAGCGGCTCGACATCCTGCAGCCGGGACTGTTGCGCGGGCCGCGCGGCGGTGACCGGCGGCTCGGAGAGCGTGTCGGAATCGCGCTGAGCCCGGTCGTGAACCTCGTCCTTCGCGGCAGGCTCGACCGCTTCGCGGCGATCGACGCGGATGTCGTGGCGGGTGCGGTGGCTGCAGCGCTCCAGCGGATCGAGCCGGGAATCTTTCGGCATGAGAACAGGTCCATCCGCCGGCTGGCGGCCGCATAGCGGCGCGAGGCCGGAGAGCTCCGGCCGCCTTCCCGAATCGACCTGTTCATGCTATGTTCGATCCTCGGGGGTGCGCCTTGAGCATGGTGAATGAAAATTCGGCTGGAGCGGGCAGGGTCACGCGGCCGGATTCCAGCCCCGCCCCATGCCTGAAAAAAATGGCGTGCCGTGTGCAAGTCGTGAAACTCGTGCAAGTCGTGAACTTGCCCCGTTCCCGGGCTTCGCCTTCAAATCGCCGCGGACATCGTCTAAGCCCCGCGCTTCTCCTAAAATCGGACCCAACGTGACCCTCTACGCCCGCTTCGCCGCGCATCTCGATTCCATCCTCGACGCCCTCGAAGGCGAGGGCGCCCTTCCGTCCGGGCTGGAGCGCAAGGCGGTGGCGGTGGAGCCGCCGCGCGACCCCTCCCACGGCGATCTCGCGACCAATGCCGCCATGGTACTCGCCAAGGGCGCCCGGACCAATCCGCGCGCCCTCGCCGAGCTCATCGTGCCGAGGCTGGCGGCGCTTGAGGAGGTCGTGAACGCCGAGGTGGCGGGGCCGGGCTTCGTCAACATCCGGCTATCGCCCGAAATCTGGCATGACGAGCTTCGCGCCATCCTTTCCGGAGGCGCCGCCTACGGACGCTCGTCGATGGGCGCGGGGCGGCGGGTGAACGTCGAATATGTCTCCGCCAACCCGACCGGGCCGATGCATATGGGCCATTGCCGGGGCGCCGTCGTCGGCGATGCGCTGGCGAGCCTGCTCGAGACGGCGGGCTATGCGGTCACCCGCGAATATTATGTCAACGACGCCGGCGCCCAGGTCGACGTCCTCGCACGTTCGGCGCACCTGCGCTATCTCGAGGCCCTAGGCCGGGAGATCGGGCAGATCCCCGAGGGTCTCTATCCCGGCGACTATCTGAAGCCGATCGGAGAGGCGCTGGCCGCCGAATATGGCGGCGCCTACGCCCACTCCCCCGAAGACGTCTGGCTGGACCTCTTCCGCCGCCGCACCGTCGCGGCGATGCTCGAACTGATCCGGTCCGACCTGGCGACGCTCGGGGTCCATCACGACCTCTTCTCCTCGGAGCGGGAAGTGCAGGAATCCGGCGCCGTCGACCGCGCCTTCGCCCTGCTCGGCGACAAGGGGCTGGTCTATCGCGGCACCCTGCCGCCGCCCAAGGGCAAGACCGTCGAGGATTGGGAGCCGGTCGAGCTGCTGCTCTTCCGCTCGACCGAATATGGCGACGATCAGGACCGGCCGATCAAGAAGTCCGACGGCAGCTGGACCTATTTCGCCGCCGACACAGCCTATCACATGCAGAAGCTCCAGGCTTCGGACGAGCTGATCAACGTCTGGGGCGCGGACCATACCGGAACCGTCAAGCGGACCCAGGCGGCGGTCCAGGCGCTTGCCGGCCGGCCCGCGCTCGACGTCAAGCTCGTCCAGATGGTCCGGCTGCTTCGGGCCGGCGAGCTGGTCAAGATGTCGAAGCGCTCCGGCAGCTTCGTCACCCTTGCCGAAGTGGTCGAGGAGGTCGGCAAGGACGTCGTCCGCTTCACCATGCTGACCCGAAAGAACGACGCCCAGATGGATTTCGACTTCGCCAAGGTGGTCGAGGCCTCGAAGGACAATCCGGTCTTCTACGTCCAATATGCCCATGCGCGGATCAGGTCGCTTCACCGCCGCGCCGCTGAAGCCGGTCTCGATTTGGGACATTCCGCGGACCTCGCGCTCCTCGACGACGAGGAACTGGGCCTGGTGCGCATCGCCGCCCAGTTCCCGCGTATCGTCGAGGCTGCGGCCCAGGCGCATGAGCCGCACAGGGTAGCTTTCTACCTGGGCGACCTCGCCGCCGCCTTCCACGCCTTGTGGAATCGGGGCAACGACGATCCATTGCGGCGCTTCCTGCTCGAAGATAATCCGGAATTAACCAGCGCTCGCTTACAGTTGGCGGAAGCGCTCGGGCAGGTTATCAGGAACGGCCTCAATATCATGGGCGTGGCGGCTGCCGAGGAGATGCAGTGATGACCGACATTCGCGCCGACGATCCTGCGCTCGACAATGACGATCGCCTCCCCTGGCTGGAAGCGGTGGAGGAAGACGGGGGCGAAAGCGGACCTTCGGCGCTCAAGCTGATCGTCGCGGTGCTGATCGGTCTCGCCGCGATCGGCGGAATCGTCGGCGGGATCTTCTGGATGGGCAATCGCGACGGGGCCGACAATCGGGCGCCCGAGGTGATTGCCGCCGCCGAAGGTCCCTACAAGGTCAAGCCGGACAGTCCGGGGGGAATGACGGTCGAAGGCCAGGGCGAGACCGCGTTCGACGCGGCCCAGGGCGGCACCCCCAATGCGAGCATCGACACCAGCGCCGTCGCCGAGGCTCCGGTCACGGCTCAGCCCAAGGGCCAGGCCGCGGCCCCGGCCGCGAAGGAGCCGCCCCTGCTCAAGGCGCCGGCGCCGAGCAATGCCCCGGCCGCGAAGGCGGACGCCCCGGCTCCCGCCGCGGCCGGCGGTGCGACCATCCAGCTCGGGGCTTTCCCGAGCGGAGCCGCCGCCGAAAAGGCCTGGAAAGCCTTGTCCGGCCGTTTCGGCTATCTGGCGCCGCTGTCGCACAGCGTCGTCCAGGCCAATGTGAACGGCAAGACCTATTACCGCCTTCGCGCCAGCGGTCCCGACGCAGTCGGAATCTGCGGACGCCTGAAGGTCGCCGGGGAGCAGTGCCTGAAGGTTTGAGCGGGCCTCTCGTCGCGCCGGCGAAGATCGCTCAGCTCGCCATGTCCCCCGGACATGGCTGCGAACGGCCGGGGCAGTCCGCACCTGCGCGATGGCCCCGGTGGGTGAAAAATGCAGTTGCTCTTCACCCGCCGGGATCCCAGCCTTCGCTGGGATGACGGAGACGGCTGACGCGCGGGTCGGGACGCGCTAGGGCTTGTGCATGCAAGCTGCCATCTACGCGCCTTCGGGGCCCGAGCTGACCCCAGACGAGAGAGCCTTCTTCCGCGACTCCGACCCGATTGGGTATATCGTCTTCAAGCGAAACATCACGTCCCGGGACCAGCTGAGCGCCCTGACGTCGGAGCTGCGCGGCCTTCACGGCCGCGACGACCTCCCGATCCTCATCGACCAGGAGGGTGGCCGGGTCGCCCGGATGAGGCCGCCCGAATGGCCGGCCTTTCCCGCGGCCGAAGCGTTCGCCCTGCTCTACGAGAAGGCGCCGATGAGCGCGATCGAGGCCTGTCGCGCCAACGCGGCGGCGATCGCGGTCCTGCTCGCCGAGGTCGGAGTGAATGTCGACTGCCTGCCGGTCCTCGACGTCCGCCAGCCCGGCGCCACCGACATCGTCGGCGACCGGGCGCTCGGCTCCGAGCCGATGCAGGTGGCCGCGCTGGGACGGGCTTCGCTCGACGGGCTCGCCGCGGCTGGTGTCGTCGGCGTGATCAAGCATATGCCCGGCCACGGCCGCGCCCTGGTCGACAGCCACGAGACCCTGCCGGTGGTCTCGGCGTCGCTCGAGGCGCTGGAGGTGGACGTCGAGCCCTTCCGGACCCTTCGCTCCGCGCCGATGGGAATGACCTGCCACTGCGTCTACACGGCCTGGGACCCGGAGCGGCCGGGCAGCCAGTCGCCGGTGGTCATCGGAGAGGTGATCCGAAAACAGATCGGCTTCGACGGCTTCCTCATGTCCGACGACATTGGAATGAACGCGCTCGGCGGCGGCTTCGACCAGCGCGCTCGAGGCGTGATCGAGGCGGGAACGGACGCAGTCCTCCATTGCTCGGGGAAAATGGACGAGATGGTCGTGGTGGCCGGCGCGGTTGGGGAGCTGGGCGAAGCGGGGCTCCTGCGGCTCGAGCGTGCGATGGCGAGCGCGACCGGGGCGGCGGACTGCGCACCCTATTCCGAGCTGGCCGAAAAGAGGGACCGGCTCCTCGCTTTGGCCTAGCTCACGCCATTGTTACCGCGGGCCGGGGTGGGGTAAGGCCGCTGGTCCTGGAGGTGCGGCCGATACGATGACGGCTCCGATCGCTCTTCGCCGGGCCGGGTCCGGAGACTGGCCTGCCGTCGCCGCAATTCATTCGGCGAGCTGGCAGTCGGCCTACCGGGGGATTTATCCCGATTCCCATCTCGACGAGGAAGTGCCGGAAGAGCGCCGGATCTTCTGGCGGGAAGCCCTGGCCGAAATGGATCCGGAGGTCGATGCCCTGTTCCTCGCCGAGGAGGCGGACACGGCCATCGGCTTCGCCTGCATCCGTCGCGAAGCCGAGCCGGCGGGGCCGTTGCTCGACAATCTGCATGTCTTGCCGGAGCGCAAGGGACAGGGGATCGGGCGGCGGCTGATCGCCGCGGCGGCGCGGTGGCTCGTGGCAAGGGAGCCTGAAGCGGCGCTGCAGCTCGTCGTCTGGGCCGACAATCGGCCGGCGCGCGCCTTCTATGCGCGGATGGGCGGGCGCGAGGTCGAGGAATTCGCTGCACCGACCCCGGGCGGAGGGACGGCGAATCAGATCCGCGTGCGGTGGGAGCGTGCGGCGGAGCTTGCCGCCTAGCGCCGGCGCTCCCGCCATTGCACCCGGGTCTGGCCCCAGATGTCGACCGGCGTATTGTCGAACGGCTCCGGCAGCCAGGCGCTGCCGCGGCGCGCGGATCCGAGCCGCTCGGCGACCCGGGCGGACGCGCTGTTGTCGGGGTCGATGCAGTGGATGACGTCGTCCCAGCCGAGCTCGTCGAACGCCCAGGAGACGGCCGCCTCGGCGCTTTCGGTGGCATAGCCCTTGCCCCAGGCCGAGCGCTCGAGACCCCAGCCGACCTCGGCGCCGGGCCAGCCTTCCGGCTGCCAGGGGCCGACCCGGCCGACCCAGCGGCCGCTCGCTTTCTCGATCACCGAGAACATCCCATAGCCTCGCAAGGCCCAGCTGCCGGCCATGGCCGCCATGCCGCGCCACGCGCCTGAGCGCGGCTGCCGCCCGCCGACGTAGCGGGCGGCTTCCTCATCCGCCATCATCGCCGCAAAGCCGTCGAGGTCCCGCTCCTGCGGGGGGCGGAGGATGAGGCGTGGGGTTTCGAGGGTCGGGCCGAGCATCGGGAGCGTCTACGCATCAGCCACGGAGCGGCGCAACCTTTCCGTCATCCCGGCGGAAGCCGGGACCTCGGGGAGACCCGCCGAGATTTCTCGTCCCGAGGTCCCGGCTTTCGCCGGGATGACGAACGCGGCGGCCCGGCGCTTATTGCTGCCGGACCCCCGGAGCGAAGCTGATCCGGCCGACCTCGCGGATCCGGCCTCGGGCGAGCGCGCCCTCCACCAGCTCGTAGCCGAGCAATGCGAAGGTCCGGCCGCCCCAGAAGATCGGGCGGGCATTGCCGTACCAGTCGACGCAGCTCGCCTTGCAATCGTCGTCGACGACGCCCCTGGTCTGGGAGTCGAGCTCCCCGGCCGGGGCGAGCCGGCGGTCGTCGCGGCGGAGGAAGACCATCGCCGCCGCGCTTCCGAAGAAGCGGGCGAGCGCCGGGTCGGCCCGCTTGGCGACTGGAAGCCCGACCGTCCCGGAGGCGCCGTCGGGCGAGTCGGAATCCGGGCTGAAGAAGAAGGCGTGGCTTCGGCTCTCCCCTTCCGCCGAGTCGGGATGGACGTAACGGTCGCCGAGATCCGGCCCTCCGCCATCGAGCTCCACGGTCGAGAAGCCGAGACCGCGGGTGGTGCCGCCGATGACCATCGCGTCCCGCCCGAGCAGCTCGATCCGGTCGACCGAATGCGGGACCGGAAGCTGGGTGACCCGGCCGTCGCGCAGGCGGGCGGCAACCAGGTTCGCGCGCTTCGCGGCCTCGCCGTAGGTGCCGGCGCCGTAGAGGACGTAATCGCCGGCGAAGCGGTTGTGGAAGGACCAGCCCGGCACCGACGGAAGGAATCGGTAGCGCGCCCTCGGCACCTGACGAGAGGCGTCGCCGAAATCGGAGAAACGCACCCGGAGGAGCGCGACCCCGGCTCCGCCGCCGCTGTTCTCGGGCGCGAACATGGCGTCGCCGCCTCCGTCGCTTCGGACCAGGACGTTGAGGATGCCCTCCGCCGCGTCCTCGCGGAAGGAGAATTGATCGACCGGCGCCCCGCGCGCCGCGGTGGCCGACGGACGTTCGCGGCCGAAGGGGAGGCGGTAGAGATAGCTTTCCGGCCGGTCCGACTCCCAGGCGTCGGTCACCCACAAGTACACGCCCTGGGCAGAAACGTAGAAGGTGCGCGATTCGGGGCCCAGCACGGCGGTGGCGGAGCAACCGAGATCGGCGGCGGTGAGGTCGCAGGTGGTGACGCTGTGCAAGGTGTCGATCACGGCATCGGCCGATTTTCGCATGGCCGGCGCAATATACACTTGGCGGGCGCGAGCGATGCGTTTGAACTTTCTCTTGTCGCCGTCCGCGCCGCCCTGCCATCGGCGGACACCGGGCAGCACGTCGAACAGATCGTCCTCATCGTCCCAGTCCAGCTCGAGCGGCGTGTAGAAGATGAGCCGGTTGCCGATCAGCCGCGAGGCGTAGTTGCGCGAAGAATAATAATCGTTCGACTTGAGGTGCCAGGCGTCCTCGAAGCGGAGCCGCCCGGCAGAGTCGAGGCGGAAGCGGTTTATTTCCGTGCCGCCGCGGGCATAGGAATAGCCGACGACGATGACCCGGTCGCCGGAGATCAGCATCTCGTCATACCAGTCGCCCCGGCCGGAGACCCCGGGCGGGAAGGCGTCGACCGAATCGACGGGGCGCATCCCGCCTCCGGCGAGCGAGATGGTGAACAGCCGGCCGCGGCGAAGCACGACGAGCGTGTCGCCCCGCATCTTGACGATCCCGCCCTCGTCGACATTGGCCTCCTGGTTGTTGGTGATCCCGTCGGCCGACTTCGAGGCGGGAAGGGCCGGCACGCGGGTCCCCGTGACCACGACCGGGCTTGGGGCCGGCGCGCCGGCGGAGGGCGGCGGCGGAGGCGGGGCCGGAGGCGGCGCGGGCATCGGCGCATAGACCGGCTCCGGCGGGATCGCGTCCTGCTGGCGCTTGAGGCGGCGCAGGTAGGTGCGAAGCTCGGAATCGGAGCGGAAGGCCGTAAGGCCGCCGCTCGGCTTGCTCGGCTTCGTCCTGGTCTCCCCGCCCGGCTGGGCGAGGGCGGAACCGGCTCCGGCCAGGGAGAGGGCGACGAGCCCGGCGGCGAGCAGCAGAGGGGTACGCATGGCTTCTCCCTGACATTATGTTATCGGATACTTTGTATCATTCGAGAGCGGGGCGGCAAGGGCCAAAAAATGCTGTGCATAAATGGGGCGATCCCTCTTCGCTTCGGCCGCCCGACGCCCTAACCTCCCGCCATGGGAGTGGAGGACTTCGACGAATTCGACTCGCCGGCGCCGGTCCGCGAGGCCGACCGGCTGACTCTCGACCTCGACGGCTGGGAAGGCCCGCTCGACCTGCTCCTCACCCTGGCGCGGTCGCAGAAGGTCGACCTGGCGAAAATCTCGATCCTCGCTCTGGTCGAGCAATATCTCGCCTTCATCGCCGACGCCAAGAAGCTCAAGCTCGAGATCGCCGCCGATTATCTGGTCATGGCGGCCTGGCTCGCCTATCTCAAATCCTGCCTGCTGCTGCCGCGCGAGCAGGAAGCCGATCCCAGTCCCGAGGAGCTGGCGATGCGGCTTCAGCTGAGGCTTCAGCGCCTGGCGGCGATGCGCGAGGCGGGGGCCCGGCTTCTGGGACGCGACCGGCTCGGCCGCGACGTCTTCCGGCGCGGCGCCCCCGAGGGGCTTCGGGTCGTGCGCCGCTCGATGTGGCAGGCGGAGCTTTACGACCTGATCGCGGCCTACGGCTCGGTGCGCGCCCGAAGCGAGCCGGCTTTCCACATCGTCGCCCGTCGCCCGGTGATGACCCTCGAGGAGGCGCTGGCGCGGGTCGAGCGGATGCTGGGCGCGAGGCTCGAATGGACCCGGATCGAGGCCTTTCTCCCCGACACCCAGGACGGCGAATTCAGGAAATCGGCCCTCGCCTCCAGCTTCGTCGCCGCGCTCGAGCTCGCGCGCAAGGGCCGGGTCGAGCTCGACCAGAAAGGGGCCTTCGAGCCCCTCTTCATCCGCGCGGCGTGAAAATGCTGGCGTCCCTCCCAAACCTCCCCTCCCTGCAACGGAAGGGTCCGGGGTGGGTCCGCCGAAGGCGGCCGAAACTCCGACTCGGATCAGTCTCGCTTCGCTCGCCTACCCACCCCCGACCCCTCCCTTCCAGGGAGGGGAGTCAATGATCGGGATGGACGACAGCCTTCGCTCCGTCGAGGCCGTGCTGTTCGCGGCGGAGGAGCCGATGAGCGCCGAGGAGGTCGCAGCCCATGTCGGACCGGAGGTCGACGTCGCGGCGGCGCTCGCCGAGCTTGCGCGCCATTATGACGGCCGGGGCATCGAGCTGGTCGAGCGCGGCAGGCGCTGGCATTTCCAGACGGCGCCGGACCTCGCCTTCATCCTCAGGCGCGAGCGCGACGAGACCCGCAAGCTGTCGCGCGCCGCGGTCGAGACCCTGGCGATCGTCGCCTATCACGAGCCCGTCAGCCGCGCCGAGATCGAGGCCATCCGGGGAGTCCAGATCTCCAAGGGGACATTGGACGTGCTGATGGAGGCCGGCTGGGTCCGCCCGGCCGGCCGGCGCGAGGCGCCCGGCCGCCCGCTCATCTACGCCACCACCCCCGCCTTCCTCGCCCATTTCGGGCTCGAGAGCCGGCGCGACCTGCCCGGGCTCGACGACCTCAAGGCCGCCGGGCTGCTCGACCCGATCGACGCCGCGATGGAGCAGCTCGGGCTTGAGGGGATGGAAAGTGAGGCCGAGGAGGACTAGGTGTGCCTCGTCACCCCGGTGAGGGTTCCCATCAAAGTACTACTTTGATGGGAACCCTAAGCCGGGGCCTCGGTGGGAAGGTCCGTGTCTTTCTCGACACGAGGTCCCGGCTTCCCCGGGATGACGAGATAGGTCATTGGAGACACATCATGGGCGGGTTCAGCATTTGGCACTGGCTGGTGGTCGGAGTGATCATCCTGCTGCTGTTCGGCAAGGGCCGCTTCTCCGAGATGATGGGCGATGTCGCCAAGGGCCTGAAGAGCTTCAAGAAAGGCATGAGCGAGGATGAGGAGGCGGCAGCCCCCACGGCCAGGCCGGCCGAGCCTCCCCGCCGGCTCACCGACGAAGCGGCAGCGTCCCCCCCGGCGGAGCGCAGCCGCGAGCCCGACGTCGATCGCCGCGAGCCCTAAGATCTCGCGCGAAGGGCGCGCCTGATGTTCGACATCGGCTATACCGAGCTTCTCGTCATCGCCATCGTCGCTTTGGTGGTGATCGGGCCCAAGGACCTGCCGCGGGTGATGCGCACCGTCGGAGCCTGGGTCGGCCGCGCCCGCGGCATGGCGCGCCATTTCCGCTCCGGCCTGGACACGATGATGCGCGAGGCGGAGCTGGAGGAGATGGAAAAGAAGTGGCGCGAGGAGAATGCCCGGATCCTGGCCGAGCATCCGTTCGCCGAGCCGCTGGCCGATCCCGAGGCCCTGGCCGCGCCGGCCGAGCTTCCGGCGCCTGAGGAAGCGGCGCCCGACGCCGAGCCCGACGGCCCGCCTGCCCCGCCGTCCGCTGCCGCGGGCCCGCTGCCATGAGCGAGATCGACGAGACCCGCGCTCCGCTGATGGAGCATCTGGTCGAGCTTAGGCGGCGGCTGATCTGGTCTTTCGTCGCCCTCGGCGTTGCATTCGGGGTCAGCTTCTCCTTCGCCGGCGAGATATTCGGATTCCTCGTCCAGCCGCTCATCGAGGGTTTCGGAACGGGGCAGGGGCGGCTGGTCTATACCAAGCTCTACGAGGCCTTCTTCACCGAGGTGAGGGTAGCCCTGTTCGCGGCCTTCTTCCTGGCCTTCCCGATCATCGCCGCCCAGCTGTGGATGTTCGTCGCGCCGGGCCTCTACGCGAAGGAGAAAAGGGCTTTCCTGCCCTTCCTGCTCGCGACTCCGGTCCTGTTCATCGGCGGCGGGGCGCTCGCATATTATGTGGTGATGCCGCTCGCGATCAAATTCTTCCTCGGCTACCAGGGCCAGATTCCGGGCATCCAGCAGGAAGCGCTTCCGGCGATGGGGGAATATCTCTCCTTCGTCATGCACTTCATCCTCGCCTTCGGGATCGCCTTCCTCCTGCCGATCCTGCTGATGCTGATGGAGCGGGCGGGCCTGGTCACCCGGGACCAGCTCAAGAGCGGCCGGCGTTATGCGATTCTCGTCGCCTTCGTCATCGCGGCAGTGGCGACCCCGCCCGACATCGTCTCCCAGTTCCTCCTCGCAATCCCGCTGATCCTCCTCTACGAGCTGTCCCTCATCGCGATCTGGTTCACCGAGCGGAAGCGGGCGAAAGAGGCGGCGATCGCGCCTCCGGCGGCCTAGCTCCCCGGCGAAGGCCGGGGCCCAGAGTGCCGGCCGCGAAGCTGGGCCCC
>DASVVM010000012.1:0-2445 GCA_036386555.1 Allosphingosinicella sp. | reverse complement strand
TCGGCGCGGCCTTCGGGGCCTCGGATTTTGCCTTGGGCAGGGCCTTCGGAGGCGCCGGCGGCGCGGGCGCGATCTTCACCGCCGCAGGCTCGCTGGTGGCCGCCGGCTCGACCTCGGGCTCCGGCGCGGCGGCGACGTTCGCCTGAACTGCCGCACTCGGGATCTCCGGATCCACGATCATGCTGTTGTCGACCACGTTCTGCTCGTTCGCTGCATGATTGTCATGGGACGGCGCCTCACTCCCGCAACCGGCGGTCAGCGCCAGCAGGGCAACGCCCAATCCCAGTTTCGATATGGTCTTCATCACTTCCTCCTTCTCAACTCAATTTCGAATTTCACCAGTCCATGTGATCGATGCCGTGGACGAGCGCGCCGCCGAACCATCCCTGGACGACGATCGCGGCCGTGATGCCCGCGAGCGCGGCGATCATCCCCGGGCGCCGGTCCTGGTCAGGCCGCTTCCAAGCCCAGATCGCCAAAGCGAAGCCGAACAGGCCTATGGCCGTCCCCAGCCAGCGATGGACGCGAAGCAGCGGGTCCGTGTCCGTCAGGGTCAGTCCGCCAGTGAGCCAGCCCAGCACCATCGCAACCGGGGCGATGATCCCGCCCGCCACGACCAGAAACTGGACCGGCGCGGCAAAGGCGGGTCTCCTTCGGCCGACGATCGCGGTGAACAAGGCGGCCGGGAAGAAGGCCAGGGGGAAATGGATGACGATCGGATGCAGCCGGCCCAGCCAGTCGCCAAATCGCTCCAGCCCCGACATTCCGGCGCGGTCCTCCTCCATCTTCTCCATCATGCTGCTCATGTCGTGGCCGGCCATGGGAGCGTCCGTCGGCCCTGCAGCTCCCGGAACCGACCCCTGCTGAGCCGCGGCCGGCGGAGCATGCCTCTCCTTCTTGTGAGCGCCCGCCGGCGACACGCCGAGGGCAAGGGCAGCCAGCCAGAGCGCGATCAGAGCCGCCAGGCGGGTCAGAACCATGCCCTCACTCCCACCAGGAAGTTCAAGCCTCCGGCCCGATCGCCCGCGGCGCGGCGGAAGTCGGCGGTGTCGCCGAAGGCGCGCTCGTAAGCGACGCCGACATAGGGGGCGAACTCGGGCACGATCTCGTAGCGGAGGCGAAGGCCGAGCTCGGCGGTGGAGAGGCCCGAGCCGATTCCGAGCTCCGGGACATCCTGGGCGGCGAGGTCGAACTCGATTCGCGGCTGCAGGATCAGCTTCTGGGTCAGTCGCTGGTCATACTCGGCCTCGAAGCGGGCGGTGACGTCGCCCTTGTGGGAGACGAACGCCGCGGCATCGATCTCGAACCAGTAGGGGGCAAGCCCCTCGATCCCAAGCACCAGGTGCGCGCGCTCCGGATCCGGCCGGAAATCATAGCGAACTCCGGCCTGCAGGTTCCACCACGGATTGATGGCCCGGCTCCACAGGGCCTGGACCTCGGCATGCTCAGGGCTGCGGCCGAACTCGCCCTCGATCTCGGTCTTCAACCAGAGCTTGTTGATGTCGCCGCCATACCAGGCCTCGCCCTCGACCAAGTAGCCGTCGCGGCCCTTTCTGATCCGAGCCTCGAGCTGGTCCAGCATCACCTTCGAGGTGACGATCGATCCGTGCTCCCGGCGAAGCTCTTCCCGCGCCTCGGCCATCGCCTCCCTACCGAAGACCGCGTCGGCGGCATGGGCGGGGCCCGACAGCGCGCCGGGCGGCGGAGGCGCGACTGGGGGAGCGGGCATATCCTCGCCCATGGCATGGCCCACATGCGGATCAGAGGTTGCAGGCGCGGGCTCGGCAGGCAGCCTGCAATGACCCAGGGCCGCATGCTCAGGCGAGCAGGTCGGCGCAGGCGCCGGTATCGCGGCGGGCGCAGGCGACGGCGACGGCGACGGCAAGGTACAATGCCCCATCGCGGCATGCTCGGGCAAGCAAGTCTGAGCTGGCGCCGGAGTGGGAGCTGGCGATGGCGTCGGAGCTGGAGCGGGCAACTTGCAGTGGCCCATCGCCGCGTGCTCGGGGCTGCATGTCGCCGCCGCCGGCGGGGCAGGCGCCTGACTCGGCGCAGGCGCCGCGTGTCCCGCATGCTGCGCGAGCGCCGGGCCCGCCAGGCCCGTGGCGAGGAGGAAGGGGATCAACCGCTTCATGCCGCGTCTCCGTCGAGGGGCCGAACCGTCACGACACGCATCATCCCGGCGTGCATGTGGAGCAAAAGGTGGCAGTGGAACGCCCAGTCTCCGGGCGCGTCGGCGGTCATGTCGAAGCTCAGCTTCGCCCCGGGCAGCACCATCACCGTATGTTTGATGGGCTTGGCCTGCTGCCCGTTCACGACCTCGAAGAAATGGCCGTGAATGTGCATCGGGTGGGTCATCATCGAGTGATTGATCATCGTCACCCGCACCCGCTCGTTCCGCTCGAAGCGGATCGGCTCGGGATTCTCGCTGAACTTTTCGCCGTC
>DASVVM010000011.1:0-13059 GCA_036386555.1 Allosphingosinicella sp. | reverse complement strand
ATATCTCCTCCGCCTCGGCGACGACAGCCTGATCCTCGGCCAGCGGCTCGGCGAATGGTGCGGCCACGCCCCTTCCGTCGAGGTCGACCTCAGCCTCGCCAACATGGCGCTCGACCTGATCGGCCAGGCCACCCATTTCCTCGACCATGCCGGCAAGGTCGAGGGCAAGGGCCGCGACGGCGACGCCCTCGCCTTCCGCCGCGACGTGCTCGATTATCGCAATTGCTGGCTGGTCGAGCAGCCGAACGGGGACTTCGGCCGGACCATGGCGCGGCAATTCCTCTTCTCCACCTGGCAGAAATTGCATTTCCGCCAGCTCACCGGCTCCGGGGACGAGCTGATTGCGGGGGTCGCCGAGAAAGCGGTGAAGGAGGTCACCTACCATCAGGAGCTGGCATCCGAATGGGTGATCCGCCTCGGCGACGGCACCGAGGAGAGCCGGCGCCGGATCGAGGACGGCCTCGCCTGGAACTGGCGATTCGTGCCCGAGCTGTTCGAGATGGACGATCTCGCCGCCTTCATGGCGATGCGCGGCTTCGGCGCGGATCTCGCCGCCATGCGGGCCGATTACGATTCGCAGATCGCCTCGGTCCTCGCCGAAGCGACTCTCCAGGCCCCGCCCGACCAGCGCCCGATCCTGGGCGGCCGCCGGGGCCATCACAGCGAGCATCTCGGCCATCTGCTCGCCGTCATGCAATTCCTCCCGCGGACCTATCCGGATGCGAAATGGTGAGGAACGCGCTGCTCCCGTCATCCCGCCGAAAGCCGGGACTTCAGCGAGGAGAGGCGCCTTTTTCGCCACGAGGTCCCGGCCTTCGCCGGGATGACGTGGGGGCCATCCGCACCGTCCTCAATAGCGTCGCCGACCCGGAGATCCCCGTCATCTCCGTCGTCGAGCTCGGCATCGTCCGCTCGGTCGAGCAGGACCGGGTCGTCATCACCCCCACTTATACCGGCTGCCCAGCCTCGCAGGTGATCGAGCGCGACATTCGCGACGCCCTCGACTCGGCCGGCTACCGCCACGTGCGCATCGAGACCATCCTTTCCCCCGCCTGGACGACCGACTGGATCACGCCGGAGGGCCGCGCCAAGCTCCTCGCCTACGGAATCGCGCCGCCGACCCGCTCCGCCGTTGAATGCCCGCAATGCGGATCGTCGGAGACGGAGGAGATCAGCCGCTTCGGCTCCACTCCGTGCAAGTCGCTGTGGCGCTGCCGCTCCTGCGCCGAGCCGTTCGACCTGTTCAAATGCCATTGAAGCCCCCCATCGTCATGCCGGACTTGATCCGGCATCCATCTTTCTTTCGCTCCCGACCGACGAGAAGTTGGACCCCGGATCAGGTCCGGGGTGACGGGGTCGGCTGCGGCCGATGAGCGTCAACTTCCACAGCCTGGCCGTCGCGGAGGTCGTCGACGAGACCGCCGAGGCGCGGTCGATCCGGTTCGAGGTTCCGCCCCGGCTTCGCGAGGCCTTCCGGTTCAGTCCGGGCCAGCATCTGACCTTGAGGGCCGAGATCGGCGGCGAGGAGGTCCGCCGCAATTACTCGCTCTGCGTCGCGCCCCGGGAGGGCGAGCTCAAGGTGACGGTGAAACGCATCGCCGGCGGCCTCTTCTCCAACTGGGCGAACGACAATCTGAAGGCCGGCGACCGGCTCGACGTGATGGAGCCGCACGGAAGCTTCACCTGGGATTTCCGGGCCGACGCCGCGAACCATTATGCGGCCTTCGCCGGCGGCTCCGGCATCACTCCGGTCATGTCGCTGCTCAGGACCGCGATGATCGAGGAGCCGCTGAGCCGCTTCACCCTCTTCTACGGCAATCGCGACAGCCAGTCGGTGATCTTCCTCGACGAGCTTGCGCGGCTCAAGAACCGCTTCATGGACCGGCTCGAGATCCATCATTTCCTCGCCGAGGAGGCGGAGGATATCGACCTGTTCAACGGAATGCTCGACCGCGGCAAATGCGGCGAGGTGCTCGAGCATCTGATCGAGCCGGCCGGAGTCGCCGCCTTCTTCATCTGCGGGCCCGGGCCGATGATGGATTCGGCGGAGGGCGCCTTGCTCGAACGCGGCGTCGGCCCCGACAGGATCCACCTCGAGCGATTCACCGCCGACCGCCCGCCCGAGGCGCTCCAGGCCCAGCTGGACGCTCTCTCGAAGGAGGCGCAGGGCGCGACCATGCTGGTGACCCTGGACGGCCGCAGGCGCCGGGTGCCGTTCAGCGCCGAGGCCGGCAACATCCTCGACAGCGCCCGGCTCGCCGGCCTCCCCGCCCCCTTCGCCTGCAAGGCGGGGGTGTGCGCGACCTGCCGCGCCCGGGTGGTCTCCGGCGAGGTCGAGATGGCGGCCCGCTACGGGCTCACGGACGAGGAGGTGGCGTCGGGCTACGTCCTCACCTGCCAGTCGGTGCCGAAAGGCGAAGGGCTGGAGCTGGATTACGACGCTTGAAAATCCTCCCATCGAAGATGGGGAGGGGGACCCCGCGTAGCGGGGTGGAGGGGTAGCTGGCGCCGGCTTCCCCCGTGCCGCGCGCGATCCTCCGACTTCGCGGCCCTACCCCTCCACCATGCTTGGCATGGTCCCCCTCCCCACGAGCTTCGCTCGCAGGGAGGACGAGAGATCAGCGGCTCCCCTGATCCGAGCTCGCCCCGTAGCGCGCCATCCCGTAGCTGGTCATGTTCTGGTCGAAGCTGATCACCGCTCGGACCGTGTTCTGCATCGCCGCCATCCGGTGGGCGAGCGGGGCCGAGGTGCGGCGAATCATCACCGCGACCGCATAGGAGCGCCCGTCGGGGCCGGTGAGGATTCCGATATCGTTATAGCCGGCCTGCTCGCCGCCGAGCACCTGGCCGGTGCCGGTCTTGTGGGAAAGCCTCCAGCCCGCCGACAGGCCGCCCTTCAGCCGCTGGGCGCCTGTCTTGGTGTTGCCCATGGTGGAGAGCAGCTTCCGGGTCGACGCCGCCGACAGCAATTCGCCGCGCTTGAGCCGGGCGAGGGCGTCGACGATCCCGTTCGGAGTCGCCCCGTCCATCGGATCCTTGATGTAGCGCTCGAACGCTGCCCGGCGCTGCGCCGCGGGCACGGCGGCCCGGGCCTTGTAGAAGCCGCCGTTATAGGCGTAGCTCTGCCTCCACTCCATGCCCGCGATCCGGCTCTGCAGCATCCGCTCGCCCGGCCCGAAGCGAATGCCCTCGATCCCCTTGTTGCGAAGGAAGCTTCGCACCGCATCGGGTCCCCCCGCCTTCCACAGGACGAAATCGTTGCAGGTGTTGTCGCTCTGGGTGATCGCCCGATAGATGAGGCTGTTGAGGGTCGTGTCGTAGCCGCTCGAGCCCAGCTGCGCCGAGATCGGCTGGTGGAACAAGGTCATGTCGTCGCGGCGGACGGTGACCGGCGAGTCGAGGCTCAATTCGCCCCGGTCCGCTTTGTCGAAGGCGGTCAGCGCGACCCAGAATTTGCTGACGCTCTGCTGCGGGAAATAGGTGTCGCCGTCATAGCTGGCCGTCCAGCCGCTCTGCACGTCGCGCACCGCGATCCCGATGTCGCCGCTGAACGCCTGGCCGAGGGCTCGGACCTGGCCCTCGAGGATCCGGCGGGCGGCCGCTTCCTGGGCGGTCGCCGCCGGCACCTCGCGGGTCGCGGGCACCGCGTAGCCCCGGACCATGGTCGGGAAGGAGGATTGGGGGGCCGGGCTGCGGCTCGGCTGCGCCAGCGCGGCCGTGGCCAGGCCGATCGCAGCGATTCCGACAAGCGCGGCGCCTCGGGCGACCCTGCTCGATTCGTCGATGATCCGGCGGCGCGATAGCGTCACTTGCCCCTCCTAAGCCCTTATCCCTCAATGGAATCATCATACGGGAGCGAGGCTTTCGGCCAGCTTAAAAACCCGGCGTTTCGGCAGGGCGTTCCGGGTTTGCGACGGACTCCCATAAATCCTCCCCATGCGCAGCATGGGGAGGGGGACCACCCGAAGGGTGGTGGAGGGGTAATTGCCCAGGCTTCTGCCAGCTACCCCTCCACCAGGCTTCGCCTGGTCCCCCTCCCCCAGCAAGCTGGGGGAGGATTAGAAGTTCAGCCGCGCCGTGAGCCTGATGTCCCGCCCGGCCAGCGGGGCGACGTCCTTGAGGAAGCTGGCGTGACGCCGCGCGTCGACGTCGAAGATGTTGTTCGCCGCCAGGGTGATGCTGGTGTTGTCGTTGTTCCTGAGCGGCTTGAACTGCACCGACGCGTTGACGAAGGTGAAGCCCCGGGTCGGGGTCTCGAACTGCGCGAGCCGGTCCTGCTCCGCCGTCCACTCGACCTCGATCCGCCCCTGCACCCGCTCCGACTGGGCCTCGAGCCCCCCCATCAGCCTGAACGGGGGGATACGCGGCGCCGGGCCGGCGCCTTCGATCGTCGCCCGGACGTAATCGGCGACCGCGTCGGCGACGACGGTCACGCCGCCCCTGCGCGCCAGCCGAAGCGATCCTTCAAGCTCGATCCCGAAATAGCGAGCGTCCGCCTGGCTGATCTGGAAGACGGGCAGATCGTCCTCGACGGCGCCGGTGCGCCGTTCGAAGATGTAATCGTCGAACCAGCTCCGGAAGACCGAGGCCGACAGGCTGTAGCCGTCGCCCTCGGCGTTGAACGTGGCTTCGAGGCCCCAGCTCTTCTCCTTGCCGAGATCGGGGTCGCCGATCTCGAACGACTGGGTGCCGGCATGGGGGCCGTTGGCGTACAGCTCCTCCGCCGACGGCGCGCGCTGGGTATGCGAGCCGTTGAGCCCGAAGCGTATTCCCTCGGCCGGCTCGTAACTTGCCCCCAGCGAGCCCGAGAAAGCGTCGAAGCTGCGCTTGAGCGCCAGATTGCCGAGGTCCGGATCCGCCTCCGCGCTCACCGTCTGACGCTCGTAGCGGGCGCCGCCCTCGGCCCTGAACGGCCCCGTCTCGTAATTCTGGACGGTGAACAGGCCGACCTGCGAGGTTCGGCTTTCCGGCAGGAACTTCTCCTCGCCGATCACGTCCAGGTGGCGGCGAAAATATTGAACGCCGAAGCCGCCGCCCCAGCCCCCCTTCTTCGACTGGACGACTTCCAGCCGACCTTCCAGGCCCTTGGTCAGGAAGGTGGTTCCGATCTCGCCGCTCTCCTCCAGCTCGTCGTGGCGATAGTCGGAATAGCCGCCCCGGAAGCGGACCGAGTCGACGAAGCCGGAGCCGGCGTCGAGCTCGGCGCGGGCGTCGGCGCGGTTCTGGCGGACGTCGATCCGCGGCGCCTCCGGTTCCGCCCCCGGCTCGAGCGAATAGCGGATCGGAACGCCGTACAGGCTGTCGTAGCGGTTGACCGAGACTCCGAAATTGGTGTCGCCGTCGATATAGGCGATGCCGAGCGCGACGTCGGACGTCTCGGCCGCGGTGTTGGGAAGGCGGCCCCTGAGGTTCGCGAGCGCCCGGACGTCCGGATCGCCGCTCGCCGCCGCCTGCGCTCGCAGGTCGCGCGACAGCACGAATCCGCCGGTCCGGAGGTCGTCCGTGTTGCTGTAATTGCCGTCGGCGTGGAGCACCCATTTGCCCGAGATCGGGACGTCGAGGGTCGCGTTGCCGGACCTTTCGTTCGCCGCCGAACCGTAGGTGAGGATCGCGGCTGCATGGGCGCCCTCGTCGGGAATTCGGCGGGGAATGCGGGCGTCTATGACGTTGACCACGCCCCCGATCGCGGCCGAGCCGAACAAGAGGGACGACGGGCCTCGAAGCACCTCGATCCGGTCGGCGGTCAGCGGGTTGATGGCGACGGCATGGTCGACGCTGGTGTTGGAGGCGTCGAGGCTTCCGATTCCGTCGGTCAGGACCCGCACCCTTTCGCCCTGGAAGCCGCGAAGCACCGGCCGCGAGGCGTTGGGACCGAACGAGGTGGCCGAAACTCCGGGCTGGCGGGCGAGGGTCTCGCCGATCGTCGGTCGAAGCTCGCGGGCGAGCTCGGCGCCGGACACCACCGAAGTCCCCGACAGCAGGTCCTCGCGGTTTCGAGCGAAGCCGGTGATGATGATGTCCTGGGTGTGATCCGCGTGGGGGCCTTCGGCGGCCGGCCGCGCCGGAGCGGGGGGGCTCTGCTCAGGCGGCGCTTCGGGCACATCCTGGGCGAAAGCGGCAGTGGGAAGCAGGGCCGTCGCGGCGCCTGCTGCAAGGATTGAGCGAAGCATTTGAATTTCCAATTTCTCGATGGCCTCTGGGGCGGTCGATCTGAGCGTGTCCGGAACGCGCTGCGGAGCGGGCTTGGGCCGCAGCGCAGTGCGGCCGACGGGCTCAGGCCGAGGGAGGCTCCAGCAAGGGCCTGAGCGAGGCTCCGATCAGTATCGGGACGTCCGCCGGGCTCCATCCCGCCTCTCCTTCGGCGCGGAGGGGAGGCACCAGGCCCGGGGTCGGAAGCATGTCGGAAGGAGACGAGACCGAGCCGGCATCGGCAGGCACGCCCTTTCTCGACGAAGACTTGCCGGCGGTTTCCTCGCCGTAGGCGGCGGCCGAGATTCCGGCATCCTCGCTCTGCAGGGCTGCGACATGCTCGACGCCGTCCTGGTGGCGGCAAATAGCGGCGGCCACGGAGGAGCCATGGGCCATCACGAGCACCAGGATCATCATCAGCGTCAGGAGACGGCTCATAGCGTCGAGATCATATCCAAATCCGGTAAACATTCCCCTGATCCGGGGCATAGGCGCTCGTGACTTTATAACAAACCCACATTGTCGCAGCATGAACACGGCCCAACCCGTCATCCCGGCGAAAGCCGGGACCTCGGGGACACCCGCCGAGGCTTTTCGGCCCGAGGTCCCCGCTTCCGCCGGGATGAATGGAAGGGCCACTTTCGCTCCTACCCGGCCACGTCTAAAGCCCCCGAATGACCTACCGCACCATCGACTTCGCGAACGAAGGCGGCATCGCCCGGCTGACGCTCAACCGGCCCGACCGTCTGAACAGCTTCACCGTCGAGATGCACGAGGAAGTGGCGGACGCCCTGGCGAAGCTCGAAGGCGCCCGGGTGCTCGTCCTGACCGGCGCCGGGCGCGGCTTCTGCGCGGGGCAGGACCTCAACGACCGGGCGGTCGCGCCGGGCCAGGCGGTCGACCTCGGCGAGTCGGTCGAGCAGCGCTACAACCCCCTCATCCGGACGCTCACTTCCCTCCCCTTCCCGGTCATCGCCCGGGTCAACGGAGTCGCGGCGGGGGCCGGCGCCAACATCGCGCTCGCCTGCGACATCGTCATTGCCGGCAAGTCGGCGAAGTTCATCCAGTCCTTCGCCTCGATCGGCCTCATCCCCGACAGCGGCGGCACCTGGGTTCTCCCGCGGCTGGTCGGCCAGGCCCGGGCGCTCGGCCTCGCCCTCACCGCCGAGCCGCTGCCCGCCGAGAAGGCGGAGCAATGGGGCCTGATCTGGAAGGCGGTCGACGACGACAAGCTCGACGAGGCGGTCGACGCCCTCGCCGCCCGCTTCGCCGAGGCGCCGACCCGCGGGCTGGCCCGGATCAAGAAGATGATCCGCGAAAGCTGGGGACACAGCCTCGACGAGGAGCTCGACCTCCAGCGCGACGCGATGCGCGAACTGGGCTTCGGCGAAGACTATCGCGAAGGCGTGGCGGCGTTCATGGAGAAGCGGAAGCCGAATTTCACTGGAAGCTAGCCGTATCAGCTCGGCCGAAATAACCGGTGGCGGCACGGCACTCGCCGGCCTAATCCCGATCCGAAAGGGCAATTGATGCGGTTTCGTTCCGGGCTGAATTGGGCTCGCCTGTTGTGCGCGGCGTTGCTCGGTGCCTGCACTCCCGCGGCCTCGAACTCGGACCGAAACGACGCATCGCAGCCTGCCGCCAACACCGGCTATGCCTGGACCCGTCTCACGGCGGCCGCGGATTTTCCCAAGCGGTATAACTTCCCTGTCCATGTCCTTTCCGACGGGCGCTTCGCGGCATTGCACCCGGATGGTCTGTGGCTTTCGAGGAACGGCGTCGACTGGGTCAAGACGGCCGGGCCGCTCTCCGGAATGACCTCCCGCTATCTCCCTTACGTCTACCACCGGAATGCCAGCTGGGCACTCGGATCGATGACGGGCAATTATCTCGATTTCACCGTCGATCCCGTCGTCCGCCGTACCGACGACCATCAGCGGTGGCAGGAGGTCGGGCGATCGCCCACCATGCCTCGGACGATCTTCTCGGCGGCGGCAAGCTTCGACGGCGCGCTCTGGCTGCTTGGCGGCTATGACGGAATCAGGGCGAACGCGCAGATCTGGCGATCCAGCGATGGCCTCGCTTGGAAGCAGGTCGCGGCTCGGGCGCCCTGGTCGGCTCGGGCGGGAGCCAAGGCCATCGTGTTTCGCGACCGGCTGTTCATTATCGGCGGCGGGGAAGTGGACGGGGTCAGCGCCAATGACGTCTGGTCGAGCGCCGACGGCATCGATTGGCGACGCGAGGCCTCGAGCATCGCGCCGGAGAAGCCGGTCGGCTACACGCCTGCCGTCTTTGATGGCCGGCTTTGGCTGGTCGGCGCCAATCGGACCGGGGAGTTTACCAGCGAAATGCTGGTATCCGACACGGGCCGCAACTGGGAGGCCGTGCGGGCGCCTTGGTCGCCCCGGGGCGCGGTGGCGGCCTGGACCGACGGCGCGGCCATGTTCATCACCGGGGGCAAATATTCGGTCGAGCGCAACGGCGAGCAGGTGTTTATCTATAGCAACGATGTCTGGGTAATGCGGCGACCGGGCCGGGGCCAAATACGGTCGGACGAGGCTCGATGATGCTTCGCTGCGCTCACGTGAACAGGACGGGAATATGAAGACGATCAGCCTTCTCAACTACGCGCAGGACGGCTGGTACCAGGCCTCCGGCGGACTGGCCGACGTCCACGACGCGGTCACCGGCGACGTCGTCGCCACGACCGGCAGCCAAGGGCTCGACTTCAAGGCGATGCTCCACCACGCCCGCGAAGTCGGCGGGCCGGCGCTTCGACGGATGACTTTCCACGAGCGCGCGTGGATGCTGAAAGACCTCGCCAACGCGATCATGGCGCGCAAGGAAGAGCTGTACGAGCTCAATTACTCGACGGGCGCCACCCGCACCGACGGCTGGATCGACATCGAAGGCGGGGCCGGCACCCTCTTCTCCTTCTCCTCCAAGGGCCGACGGGAGCTTCCCAACGGGCGGATCCTGATCGACGGCCAGACCGAGCCGCTGTCCAAGGGCGGCACCTTCGTCGGCCAGCACGTCTTCACTCCGCTCCAGGGCGTCGCCGTCCACATCAACGCCTTCAACTTCCCGGTCTGGGGAATGCTCGAGAAGCTCGGGCCGACCCTGCTGGCCGGCGTTCCCGCGATCGTGAAGCCGGCCTCGGCGACGGGCTATCTCGCCGAGGCGGCCTTCCGGATTATGATCGAGGCGGAGGTGCTCCCGCCCGGAGCGCTCCAGCTGGTCATGGGCGGCGTGGGCGACCTGTTCGACCATCTGACCCTGCAGGACGTGGTCAGCTTCACCGGCTCGGCCCAGACCGCGATGAAGCTCCAGACCCACCCGGTCATCGCCCGGGAGAGCGTCCGCTTCATCGCCGAACGCGACAGCCTCAACGCCTCGGTCCTCGGCCCGGACGCGGCGCCCGGAACGCCGGAGTTCGACCTGTTCATCAAGGAGGTCGCGCGCGAGATGACGGTCAAGGCGGGTCAGAAATGCACCGCCATCCGCCGCGCCATGGCGCCGGCGGAGCATCTCGACGCAGTCCAGGCCGCTCTGATCGAGCGGCTCGGCAAGGCCAGGATCGGCAACCCGCGCGAGGAAGGAGTCACCATGGGCGCCCTCGCCAGCCGCTCGCAGCTCCGCTCGGTACGCGAAGCCGTGGCGGAGCTGGCCAAGTCGGCGCGGATCGTCTCCGGCGACCCGGAACGCTCGCCGGTCGAGGGCAACGGCGCCTTCATCTCGCCGATCCTGCTTCGCGCCGACGATCCCTGGGGATCGGACGCCGTCCACGACGTCGAGGCGTTCGGGCCCGTGTCGACGATCATGCCCTATCGCGACCTGGGCGACGCCGTCGCCCTCGCCAATCGCGGGATGGGCAGCCTCGCCCTGTCGCTCTTCACCTTCGATCCGGAAGTCGCTGAAGAATTCGTGCTCGGCTCCGGCGCCTATCACGGCCGGATGGTGATCCTCGACCGAACCAGCGCGAAGGAATCGACCGGCCACGGCTCGCCCCTCCCGGTCCTCGTCCACGGCGGCCCCGGCCGGGCCGGCGGCGGCGAGGAGATGGGCGGAATCCGCGGAGTGACCCACTACATGCAGCGCACCGCCCTGCAGGGCTCGCCGGCAGTGCTCTCCGGCGTAGTCAGGCAATGGCTCCCCGGAGCGCCCAAGCCCGAGGGCGACCGCCACCCGTTCCGCAAGCGGATCTCCGAGCTCGAGGTCGGCTACACCCTGAAGACCGCGAGCCGTACCGTCAGCCTCGAGGACATCGAGCATTTCGCCGACTTCACCGGGGACAATTTCTACGCCCATATGGACGAGGAAGCGGCGAAGGCGAACCCGATCTTCGACGGCCGGGTCGCCCACGGCTACCTCATCCTGAGCTTCGCGGCCGGACTGTTCGTCGATCCCGATCCGGGGCCGGTGCTTGCCAATTACGGGCTCGAGGGCCTGCGCTTCCAGACCCCGCTCTACCCGGGCGATTCGATGCGGGTCGAGCTGACCGTCAAATCGAAGAGCGTCCGCAACGAGGAGATGGGCGAGGTGCGCTGGGCCGTCTATGTGTTCAACCAGAAGGACGAGGTGGTTGCTTCCTACGACCTCCTCACCATGAACACGCCATGATGAAACGCCCCCTCCCGCTGCTCCTCTTGGCCGCCGCCGCGTGCGGCGCCACCGTGCCCGCCGAACCCCCGGTCGACGGCTATCGGGTGGTCAGGGAATATCCGCACGATCCGGCCGCCTTCACCCAGGGTCTCCTCTATCTCGACGGCAAGCTCTACGAGAGCACCGGGCTCAACCGCCAGTCGACGGTGCGCGAGGTCCGGCTCGAGGACGGCAAGGTGCTTCGCTCGGTCTCCATCCCGCCGCAATATTTCGGCGAGGGGCTGGTCAATTGGGGCCCCGACCTGCTCAGCCTGACCTGGACGGACGGCCTGGGCTTCCGCTGGAGCCGCTCCGACTTCAGGCCGAAGGGCCAGTTTCGCTATTCGGGCGAAGGCTGGGGCCTGACCCAGGACGGCAGGCACCTCATCCTCAGCGACGGCACCAGCAACCTGCGCTTCTTCGACCCGAAGACGATGAAGGAGCAGAAGCGCCTTGCCGTCACCTATAAGGGCAAGCCGGTCGAGCGGCTGAACGAGCTCGAATGGGTCAAGGGGGAGATTTACGCCAACATCTGGATGGGCCGCCGGATCGCGCGCATCGACCCGAAGAGCGGAGCCGTGAAGGGCTGGATCGATCTGACCCAGCTGGCCGTAGAGAATGCCAATGGCGATCCCGATGCCGTCCTCAACGGCATCGCCTACGATCCGAAGGGCGACCGATTGTTCGTCACGGGCAAGAATTGGGCGAAGCTTTTCGAGATCGACATCGTCCCGAAGCGCAAGGACTAGCCAGAGCGAGGCCGGGCTGCGCCGGGACGCGGGCCCGGCCGGCGGGCCCGCGGGTTCTTGGCGCGAAACCCCCGCCAGGAGAGCCCCGATGAAAGTCACCGAGTTCATGAGCCAGGACGTCGAGACCGTCTCGCCGGACCAGCCGATCCGGGAGGCCGCCCAGTTCATGCTGCGCGCCGACGCGGGCGCAATGCCGGTCAGCGACGGCGACAGATTGATCGGGATGGTCACGGACCGCGACATCGCCGTGCGCGGAGTGGCCGAAGGGCTCGGCCCGGACACCCCGGTGCGCGACGTGATGACCGAGGATCTGGTCTATTGCTTCGACGACGAGGAGGTCGAGGCGGTCGCGATGAAGATGAGCGACGCCCAGGTTCGCCGGATGCCGGTGCTCAGCCGCGACGGCGAGACTCTGGTCGGGATCGTCTCTTTGGGCGACATCAGCCGCTCCGACCAGGCCGAAGCCGCCTCCGTCGCCCTCGACGGGATCACCGATCCCGGCGGCGAGCACAACCAGAGCACCGAGGGCTGAGGCGATCCTCCCCATCGCAAAGCGATGGGGAGGGGGACCATGCGAAGCATGGTGGAGGGTATGGCGCAGGCTTCTGCCTTCTACCCCTCCACCACCCTTCGGGTGGTCCCCCTCCCCGCGCGCTGCGCGCGCGGGGAGGATTAGCTACCCCGCCTTATACGCCCCCACGCCCTCGCCCAAATGCGGGTTGTTCTCCTCCCGAAGGCGGGCGGCGGCGTCGTCGTATAGGAAGGGCAGGAAGGCGTAGCGCGTGCCCCGGGTCACCGGGGTCGCTTCGTGGAGCATCGAGCAGGAGAAGACCACTGCACCCCCGGTCGGCGCCCGGTAGGTGCGCCGGCCGAACTCGGGGAAGCGGAGGTCGCCGCCGTCATAATCGCCCGAGTTGAGGTTGATGGTCACCGCGAAGCGGCGGTGGGCGGTGCCCTTGGTGGTATTGTCCCGGTGCGGCCGGAAATGGCCCTTGCCCGCCGGATAGGCTCCGACGATGTAGCGCTCCATCCGGGTCGCCTCGAACTGGAACGCGCGCTTCACCATCGGCACCAGCCTGGCGAGGATCCGCGCCCTCAGGGCTCCGCACAAGGTCTCGTCCGCAATCTCCCGGTCGCGCCGCATCTTGTGCGCCGGATCGGTGATCATGACCGTCTTGCCGTCCACCTCGCGCATGAAGCCCGAAGGCTCGCCGCCGGTCTCGCGATGATGCGCGATCAGTCGCTCGCACAAATCGGGCTCGAGGATGTTGGGCGCCATCAGCACCGGCGCCCAGTCGGGAAGCGGCATGTGGGCCATGGCTTTGGCGAGCGCCGCGACGGCGGCCTCGCCCGACTTGAGCGGATAGGCGCTGACGGCGCGGAGCATCGGATCGACCAGCAGCCAGTGCCGCCGCTCCCCGGGCCCCGCTCCGAACAGCGCGGACAGCCGGCCCTCGGGGTCCAGGAAGAAGCGGATCCC
>DASVVM010000010.1:0-10909 GCA_036386555.1 Allosphingosinicella sp. | reverse complement strand
CGCGGTCGTCCTTTCCGGCAACTTCACCGCAGCTCGCGAGCGCGAGCAGTGAGAAAGGCACAAGGAGCCCCCTCACCTCACCGCCGTCCCGGCCATCGCGCGCACGATCTGCTTCTGGAACAATATGTAGACGATGAAGATTGGGATCGAGGCGAACACCGCCTGCGCCATCAGGAAGCCGAGCCCCGACGTCTGCGCATAGTTCATCTGCGCCGCGGCGAGGCCGACGGTAAGCGTGTACATGTCGCTCCGGGTCGCCGAGATGAGCGGCCACCAATAAGCGTTCCACGTGCCGAGGAAGGTGAACACGCCCAGGGTCGCCTGCGCCGGGAGGGTGAGCGGCAACAGCACCTTCAAGAACAGCTTCAGCCGCGACGCCCCGTCGAGCATCGCCGCTTCGTCCAGGTCCCTCGGGATCGCCCGCATATATTGGGTCATGAAGAAGACCCCGAACGGCCCCGCCAGCCCCGGCAGGATCAGCCCCGGATAGCTGTTGTGCAGCCTCAGCTCCGCGAAAAGCTGATGCTGCGGCAGGATCACCGCCTGCTCGGGAATGGCGAGGCCGAGCAGGACGAAGATGAAGAGCGTCCGCCGGAACGGGAAGTCGAGCCGGGCGAAGCCGTAGCCGGCGAGGCTGCACAGCACGAGGACCCCAAGAGTCGTCCCGCCCGAGACGATGATCGAGTTGATCAGCCAGCGGAACACCTGGTTCCCCTGAAGGATCGAGCGGTAATTTTCGAGCGTGTAGGGCGGCGCCAGCGCCGCCCCGCTGTTGCCGATCAGCGCCTCGTTCGCCTTGAGCGAGAGCAGAAGCGTCCAGAGCAGCGGCGCCAGCATGATCAGCGCCGCGAGCAGGATCGCGAGCAGGGTCAGCGGGTGCCAGCGGGTGCGGTCAGGCTGTGACATTCAGCCCCGCTCTCTTCAATTCCTCCCCTGCATTTGCAGGGGAGGGGGACCAGGCGAAGCCTGGTGGAGGGGCCTTGCCGAGTCTGAAGAACCCCTCCACCGCGCTTCGCGCGGTCCCCCTCCCCCGGAAAACCGGGGGAGGATTTATGGGATGCCGCCACACCCTACCGGCCACCCTCGCCCTCCGATCCGCGCATGGTCGTGACATATTGGGTGAGGGTGATCAGGACGATGAGCAGGAAGAGCACCTCGGCGGCGGCTGTCGCATAGCCCAGCTCCCAGCGGCCGAAGGCGGATTCGAACATGAACAGCACCATCGTCCTTGTCGCTCCGCCCGGGCCGCCGCCGGTCAGGAGCTGGGCCTGGCCGAAGATCTGCAGCTGGGCCGCGGTCTGGAGCATGATCACCAGCACGACGGTGCGCTTCAGCGCCGGCAGCGTCACCCGCCTCAGCGTCGTCCAGCGGCTCGCCCGGTCGAGCGCCGCGGCCTCGTAGACGTCGCCCGGGATCTGCTGGAGGCCGGCCAGGAACAGCATCATCGGAAGGCCGATCGACCACCAGATGGTCGCGATCGCAAGCGCCCAGAGCGACCAGGTCGGGTGGCTCAGGAACGGGATCGGCTCCGCGCCCAGAGCCTGCGCCGTCTCGCCGAGAAGCCCCGCGTCCGGGGCCAGGACGAAGCGCCAGATCAAAGTGACGATGGTGACCGACAGGACCGAGGAGGAGAAGAACACCCCCCTGAATATCGCCGCGCCTCGGGTCGCCCGGTTGAGCGCCAACGCCAGCGCCAGCGCAAGCACCGTCAGGATCGGGACGATCATCAGGGCGAGCGCGAAGGTGTTGAGGATCGAGCGGACGAACGTGTCGTCGGCGAACAGCCTGGCGTAATTGTCAAGGCCGACGAACGTCCCGCCCCCGAACAGGTCGACCCGCTGGACGCTCAGCGCCATACCCCTCAGAAGCGGATAGATGAGGATGACGACATAAGCGGCGAGGAAAGGCAGGACGAAGAGCATCCCGCTCCAGTCGCGGCGCACGCCCGCCTTCACCGGCCCCGCCCCCGCTCGACCCTGCAGGCCCGCTCCTCGTCATCCCCCTTGCCTCCCCTCCCTGGAAGGGAGGGGTCAGGGGTGGGTAGGCGACCCCGGACTTGATCCGGGGGAGACTTTTGCCGCCTCGGAGTTTCGGCCGCCTTCGGCGGACCCACCCCCGGCCCCTCCCTTCCAGGGAGGGGAGAAAGGTGGAGTGATGAACGGGACACCCTCATTCCGGCCCAGCCTCCGCGTGATGCCCCAGCCCCTCACCGTCGAACAAATGCGCCGAGCCGCCCTCGATCCTGAGCCCGATCGTGTCGCCGATCCTGACCCGGCTCAGGCCCTCATCCTCGGCGGTGATCGCCTGCCCGTCGGCGAGCCGGGCGTAGATCAGGGTCCGCTCGCCGAGCCGCTCGACCAGCTCGACCTTGGCCGCCGTTCCGCTCGCCCCGCCGCCCGCGACCCGGACGCTCTCCGGCCTGAGGCCGATCTGGAGCGGCCCCTCCGCCGGAAGCCCCGCCCGAGGCACCCTCGTCTCCACTTCCGACCCGTCACCGAGCCTCACCCGGGCGAAACCGCCGCCGCTCTCCACCAGCGCCGCCGGCGCCAACGCCATGGCCGGCGAGCCGACGAAGCGGGCGACGAAGGTGTTGGCCGGCCGGGCGTAGATCTCCATCGGCGCTCCGACCTGCTGGATCCGCCGGTCGTTCATCACCACGATCCGGTCGGCAAGGGTCATCGCCTCGGCCTGGTCGTGGGTCACCATGATGAAGGCCGCGTCGACCCGCTGGCGAAGCTGGGCGAGCTCGACCCGGGTCCGCATCCTCAGCGCCGCGTCGAGGTTGGACAGGGGCTCGTCGAGCAGGAACAATTTCGGGTTCTTGACGATCGCGCGGCCGATCGCCACCCGCTGCCTCTGCCCGCCCGACATCTGCCCCGGCTTCTTGTCGAGCTGGCTCTCGATCTCGAGCACCCGCGCCGCCTCCGCCACCCGCGCCTCGATCTCGTCCTTCGGCACCTTCGCGTTGCGAAGCCCGAAGGCCATGTTCTCGCGCACCGTCATATGCGGGTAGAGCGCATAATGCTGGAACACCATCGCCACCCCGCGCCGCCCGGGCGGGAGCTGGTCGATCCGCTCCCCTTCCAGCCGAACCTCGCCGGCGTCGGCGGTCTCGAGGCCGGCGATGATCCTCAGCAGGGTGGACTTGCCGGAGCCGGAGGGCCCGAGGAAGGCGACGAACTCCTTGGTCTCCATGGTCAGCGAGACGTCGTCCAGGACGAGAGTCTCGCCATAGGCCTTGCGGACGTTGCTAAGCTCCAGACTGGCCAATGATTTCCCCTTCGCGCGCCGGATTTGTCGGACAAGTGCGGCGCGGCGTCAATGGGCCGCGGAGGGGCAGCCGCGGGCGCTTGAACCCGCCCCGGGCCGGCCAGCCGGACGCGTTTTACGCATCCGGGGTCAGCAGGAAGCGACAGGGCCGGAGTCCAGGCTGGACTCATAGGTCCGCCGGGCGATCTCCTCGAGCACCTCGAGGTCCACGTCGGCGAGCTTGTTCAGATAGAGGCAGGCCCTGGAGCTCTTGTGCTTGCCGAGCCTGGCGAGCAGCGCCTCATATCCGGGGAAGCCGCCGACGTAGAGTACGAGATTGGCCGAGCGCGGCGAGAAGCCGACCCGCGGCATGTCGCCCTCGCGGCCGCTGGCGTAGCGATAATGGCAGCTTCCGAAGCCGACGATCGAGGGCCCCCACATCACCGCCGGCTCGCCGGTGACCCGCTCCATCATCGCCCGCACCGCCTTGCCGTCGGCGCGGCGCACCGGGTGGGCGACTCCCTCGAGAAAGGAATCGACGCTCGAATCGCTGGGCCTGGTCTTGGTCTCGGCCAACCGCGCCTCCCTCGGCTCGCCGGAGACTGTCACTTTCCCGGCGCCGCTGTCGAGGCCCTTCCGTCCCGGGCGATGGCGGTTTTTCCGCCCTCAGAGCCGCATCCCAAGCCAGATCACCGTTTCAGTGGAAGCGGCAACGATCGGGTTGATCAGCTTCGGCCACCGCCCCCGAGCCCTCAGTCGGGCGGTCGACAGGTCGTGATGCGACTGCTCGTCCGCGATCACGTCGTTCAGCGCCGCGACGGCTTCCGGATCTCCGCTGCCCAGCGCCTCGACCTGCTCGCGCATGTGGCGAAGCACCACTCGCTCGATCGCGACTGTGGTCGCCGCGATCGCCTGGCGGCCGGCCACGCCCGTCGCCGCTCCCAGGACGAACCCGCCCAGCCCGCACCAGGCATAGCTTCGGCACCGCCTGGCGCCTCGCCGTTGCAGCTCCGCTCCGAAACGCGACCGGTGACGGCGCTCATGTGCGAGGAAGTCTTCGAGCTCGCTCACGATTTCCGGAGCCCGCCACCGCGCGATCGCGATCTGGGCGCGATAGATGCAGATCGCGCCATGCTCGCCGGCATGGTCGACCTTCATGATTCGGTCGCCGAGCGTCTCTCCGGGCTTCAGTCGGGCGGCCAGTGCCATGGTGACGATCCTGAACGGGGCCGGTCGCGCATTCAAGCGCGTCGTCTCGCCGCACCGCCGCTCGTTGCTCCCCCCGGAACAGCGACTCGGCCTCGCCCGTTGGGTTCCCGCCCGGTGCGTGATGCCGGGTGCAACAGGAGGAAATTCATGCGCCGATCGTCTCTCAGGACCGCGCTCGCGTCCGCCGCCATCCTCGCCCTTTCGGCTCCGGCCTGGGCCCAGGAGGATCTCGCCGAGAAGGCCAACGAGCTCGCCGAGCAGGCCAACGACATCCAGGCCGAAGCGGGGGCCCTCGCCAACGAGGCGTCCGCCCGCGAAGCGGAGCGCGAGGGCGAGCGCGACCGCGACGGCGTGGACGGAGCCGCGGCCGACGCCGCCAACGCCACGGGCGTGGGCGACGGCCGCGACCGCGACGACGGCGACGGCGACGGCGGCAAATGGGGGCTGCTCGGGCTTCTCGGCCTCGCCGGCCTGCTCGGCCTCAGGAAGCGCGACGACCACAGGGTCCGGGTCGACCCCTTGCGCGACAACCGGCCCTAGCCTTCGCGAGGGGGCCCCGAAAAAGTCGGGGCCGGCACCCGTGCTTGCGGATGCCGGCCCCGCCCCCGTTACGCGACTGGAGGGACCCGTCCGGGCCGGCGCGCGACATACATCGTCGACTCCGCGCCGGCCGTGGAGGGCGAGCGGGCCTTTGCATCATGGGCGATGATGAACGGCTGAACGGGCCTGACAGTCGCCGTTCACCTGGGATTCGCCGGGGCCAGGGCTAGAAGGAGCGGATCCGCGGGGCTTTCAACTTGGTTTTCGACGCCCGCAATGCCACATCGACGCAATGGACGAGACCGGCAGGGTAGAGCGGCTCGGCGGCCGGATCCGACGGATCCTCGCGCCCAATCCGTCGCCCTTCACCTATACCGGCACCCAGACCTACATCGTCGGCCAGGGCGACGTGGCCGTGATCGATCCGGGCCCGGATCTGCCGGGACATCTGGAAGCGCTGGCCGCCGCGCTTGCCGGCGAGCGGGTCGCCGCCATCCTTTGCACGCACACGCACCGCGACCACAGCCCGGCGAGCCGGCCGCTCAGGGCGGCGACCGGCGCTCCGATTGTCGGCTGCGCCCCGCTCTGCCTTGCGGATTCCGGACCGCGCGCCGACGAATCGTTCGATTCCGGCTATGAGCCCGACCGCGTCCTCGCCGACGGCGAGCGGCTCGATGGGAGCGGCTGGACGATCGAGGCGGTCGCGACCCCGGGGCACACGTCCAACCATCTCTGCCTCTCGCTGCGCGAGGAGCAGGCCCTGTTCACCGGCGACCATGTGATGGGCTGGTCGACCAGCGTCGTCGCTCCACCCGACGGCGACATGGCGGACTATATGGCGAGCCTCGACCGCCTGCTGGGGCGCGAAGACCGGATCTATTATCCGGCGCACGGGCCGGCGGTGGAAGACCCGCACGCCCATGTCCGCCGGCTGATCGAGCACCGCCGGATGCGCGAGCGTCAGATACTCGGCCATCTCGAACGGGGGGAGGGGCGGATTCCGGCCATGGTCGAGGCGATGTATTCCGGCATCGACCCCCGGCTTTTCCCGGCCGCCGGCCGGTCGGTGCTCGCGCATCTCGTCGACCTCGAGCGGCGCCGGCGGGTCCGGCAGGAAGGGGAGCGATGGACGCTCGCCGACTGAAGCTCCATCTCCTGTTGCCGGCGCTGGGCCTGCTTCTGCTCGGTTTCGCGCTGGGTTGGGGTCTGCGCCCCGCTCCGGCCGCCGCGACGCCGGACGCGGAGGCGATCGCCACCGCGGCCTTGCTTTCGGTGAGGGATTCGGGCCGGGTCGTGCCGTTCAGCGCCCGCTTCGTCTCGGTAGCGAGCGCGAGCGAGACCCATCTCGGCATGACGGCGCGCAAGACCCTGATCATGCCGGGAATCGTCCGCTACGGGGTCGACCTCGCCCGCCTGCGCCGCTCGAGCCTGGACTGGGACGAGGGGAGCCGGACCTTGTCCGTGACCTTGCCTCCGCTCGAACTGTCGGGACCCGAGATCGACCTCAACCAGGTCCAGGAGAGCTCGGAAGGCGGACTCGTCATGGCGCTCGCCGGCTCGGAGAAGGCGCTCGACTCGGCCAACCGCCAGGCCGCCCAGGACGAGCTGATGCGCCAGGCCCGCGAACCGGGTCCTATGCAGATGGCCCGGGCGGCGGCGATGCGCGACGTGGCCAGGGCCTTCGCCCTGCCGCTTCGGGCCGGCGGCATCGAGGCCAGCGTTGCGGTGAGATTCGTCGACCCGGCCGGCAAGGAAGAAGCGACCTACCTCGACCGTCCCCGCCCGCTCGAGGCGCGGCTTAGGGATCGCCAAGCCGAAAAGTGACCGTCATCCCGGCGAAAGCCGGGACCTCGAAACGATAAGCCCCGGCGGGTCTCCCCGAGGTCCCGGCTTTCGCCGGGATGACGGGATTGGTTGAAAAACCGCCTTTCCCGCCCTATCTCCGCCGCATCCACTCCGCGCCTTTTGAGACCACGGTCGGGGCACGAGAGGCTGAACTTGGCAAACCAGGGGGCGGCCGGCTTAAGGGCTGCGTCCCCCACCCGGGAGTGGCAGCATGAACGCGCCAAACATGAGCCTCAAGGGGCTCGACCTCGCCGTTGAGATCGACCGCCTGCGCAAGCAGCGCAACGCCGTCATCCTCGCCCATTATTACCAGACTCCGCAAATCCAGGACCTCGCCGATTTCGTCGGCGACAGCCTCGATCTGTCGCGCAAGGCGGCGTCGACATCGGCCGACGTCATCGCCTTTTGCGGCGTGCGCTTCATGGCCGAGACGGCGAAGATCCTCTCGCCCGAGAAGATCGTCGTCCTGCCCGACATGAACGCCGGCTGCAGCCTTGAGGACAGCTGCCCGCCGGACCAGTTCAGGGCGTTCCGCGAGGCCCATCCGGACCATATCGCGCTCACCTACATAAACTGCTCGGCGGCGGTGAAGGCCTTGAGCGACATCATCGTCACCAGCTCGTCGGCCGAGATCATCCTCTCGCAGATCCCGAAGGAGCAGAAGATCATCTTCGGCCCCGACAAGAATCTCGGCGGCTATCTCGCCCGCAAGACCGGCCGCGACATGCTGCTCTGGCCGGGCGTGTGCATCGTCCACGAGGCTTTCTCGGAGACCGAATTGCTTAAGCTGAAGGCACGGCATCCCGGCGCTCCGGTGCTCGCCCATCCCGAATGCCCGCCGCACATCCTCGACCATGCCGACCTGGTCGGGTCGACCAAGGCCATCCTCGATTACGCGCTCTCGTCCCCCTCGGAAGTGATGATCGTCGCCACCGAGCCGCACATCATGCACCAGATGGAGAAAGCGGCGCCGCACAAGACATTCATCGGAGCGCCCGGAGCGGACGGCAACTGCAACTGCAACATGTGCCCCTACATGGCGCTCAACACGATGGAGAAGCTGTACGTGGCCCTCCGCGACCTGGAGCCCCGAATCGAGCTGGACGAGGATTTGCGGCTGGCAGCCAAGAAATCGCTCGACCGGATGCTGGAGATGGCGGGTCGGACGGTTGGGCAGGGCGACGTCGGCCGGCCGGTGATCTCGGGGGACTGAGCCATCGGCGCGTCCGGCTTCATCGACCACGTGTCGCTGCCGGTCCGGGATCTGGAGGCGGCGGCCGCCTTCTACGACCGGGTTCTGGGGAGCCTCGGCCTCATCCGCCGCAAGCAGCGCGTCGGAGCGATCGGCTACGGACCGGACGAGGTGGCGCCGCCCATCTTCTGGATCCTCGCTCGAACGGGCGACGGATCGGCGGAACCCGGTGCCGGTCTCCACGTCAGCTTCCGAGCCCGCGACCGGGCCCAGGTCCACGCCTTCCACGAAACCGCGCTGGCTCTGGGCGCGCGCGACGCCGGCGCGCCGGGCGAGCGCCCGCACTACACGGCCGGCTTCTATGGCTGCTTCGTCCATGACCTCGACGGCTTCAAGATCGAGGCCGTCGTCCGCGAAGCGCTGGCGCCGTGAACGTCGCCCCAGCGAAGGCTGGGGCCCCGGAGGGTGAAGAACTCGGCGCCCTTCGCCCACTGGGATGCCACGCTTAGCTGGCCCGACGAAACGTTTTTCACTCGCCGGGATACCAGCCTTCGCTGGCATGACGGATTGGCACCCGCTAATTGCTCTTCAGCCCTAGCCCGGAGACCGCCCTTGAACCGCTTCCTCCTCCCCGCCGCGTCCCTGCTCCTCCTCGCCGCCGCTGCACCCGCCGGGGACGATCCCTACCTCTGGCTGGAGGAGGTCGAGGGCAAGCGGGCCCTGGCCCAGGTCAAGGAATGGAATGCGGCCACCGAGGCGCAGCTCACCCGCGACCCGAAGTTCGAAAGCTACCGCCAGCGCGCTCTCGCCATACTCGACGACAAGGAGCAGATCGCGACCCCGGATCAGATATTGGGCGACAGGGTCGCAAACCTCTGGCGCGACGCGGCCAACCCGCGCGGCCTCTGGCGGATCTCGCCCCTCTCCGCCTACCGGGCCGGCAAGCCGCAATGGCGGACGGTGATCGACGTCGACGCGCTCGGCAAGCAGGAGGGCAAGAGCTGGGTCTGGCACGGCGCCAACTGCCTCGCGCCCGACTATCGCCGCTGCCTCGTCTCGCTGAGTCCCGGCGGCACCGATGCCGACGTGGTGCGCGAGTTCGATCTCGCCGCCGGCCGCTTCGTCGAGGGCGGCTTCACCATCCCCGAAGCGAAGAGCAGCGTAACCTGGGTCGATTCGGACACCCTGGTCGTCGGCACCGACTATGGCGAAGGGTCGCTGACCAAGTCGGGCTATCCCCGGATCCTCAAATTGTGGAAGCGCGGAACGCCGCTCGCTTCGGCCTCGACCCTGTTCAAGGGCGAGGCCGGCGACGTCGGGGTGGATCCGATCGCCATCCAAAGCGCCACCCGGCGCTGGGTGTTCGTCGACCGCGGCAAGACTTTCTGGACCAACGAGCGCCACTTGCTGACTCCGGCCGGCGGGCTGGTTCCGGTGCCGCTCCCGGCCGACGCCGAGCTGGAAGATGTGATCGGCGACCAGCTCATCGCCAAGCTCCAGAGCCCGCTCGGCGCTTTCAGGGCCGGCAGCCTCATCTCCTATTCTCTTCGCGACATCCTCGCCCGCGGCCATGCCCAGCCGAGGCTGGTGATGGCGCCGACGGCGAAGCAGGCGATCGAGGAGGTGTCGGCGTCGGACAACGTCCTGTGGGTCAAGGCCCTCGACGACGTGTCGGGGAAGCTGTTCGCGCTCACTCCGAGGAGGAACGGGACCTGGGCCTCGCGCTCGATCGCCCTTCCGGCAAACAGCACGGTCCACCTGCTCGAGGTGGCCGGCAAGTCCGACCTCGCCTTCGCGACCGCGGAAGGCATGCTGACCCCGCCAGCGCTCTATGCGGTAGAGCCGCGCGGTCGGCCGTCGCTGGTGCAGCGCCTGCCGGCGAAGTTCGACGCGAGCACCCGGACGGTCGAGCAGCGCTTCGCGACGTCGAAGGACGGCACCCGAATTCCTTATTTCCTCGTCCGCCGGAAAGGCGCCCAGGGGCCGGTCCCGACCCTGATCCACGCTTATGGCGGCTTCCGCGCCGCTCAGACCCCCGGCTACCTGACCGGCCAGCCCTATCGCGCCGGACCGCTCGGGATGCTCTGGACGGAAGAGGGCAATGCCTATGTCCTCGCCAACATCCGCGGCGGCGGCGAATACGGGCCCGACTGGCACAAGTCGGTGCTTCGCGAGAACCGGCAGAAGAGCTTCGACGACCTCCACGCGGTGGCCGAGGATCTGATCCGCACCGGAGTCACGCAGAAGGGCAGGATCGGCATTTCCGGCCGATCCAACGGCGGCGTCCTGGTGGGCGCCGCGATGAACCAGCGGCCCGATCTCTATTCGGCGGTGATCAACGGCTCGCCCCTTCTCGACATGAAGCGCTATTCGCACCTGCTCGCCGGCGCCTCGTGGATCGACGAATATGGCGATCCCGACAAGCCCGCCGACTGGGCCTTCATGTCCCGCTATTCGCCCTACCAGAATCTGAAGAAGGGCGTCCGCTACCCGGCGGTCTTCTTCTACAGCTCGACCAAGGACGACCGGGTCCATCCCGGCCACGCCCGCAAGATGGCGGCGCGCCTCGAGGAATATGGCAACCGCTTCTACTTCCACGAATATCTGGAAGGCGGCCACAGCGTGGGAGCCGACAATGCCGAGGACGCCAAGCGTGCCGCCCTGCTGATGGCGTATCTCAGGCGGGAGCTGGCGGGGGTGGGGCGGTAGGCGCTCGCATGGCCGTCGCTCCCGGCCGTCACCCTCGTGGTAGCCGAATGATGTATTCTTTCTTTGCTGCGTGAGCAGTGCCGGACGCCGGGTGGCCACCCGGCGTCCGGCGTCGGCTGTCGGATCGTCGTCACCCTATCCCTTTGGGGATGAGGTTCAGCAGGA
>DASVVM010000009.1:0-25840 GCA_036386555.1 Allosphingosinicella sp. | reverse complement strand
CTCCGAGCATGATCCCTCCCAGCGCGTGGAAAGGTCAGTCTATGCGCTCAGGAGACGAGCGCAAGCCGCGGCTGCGGAGCGACCGACAGCCGGACCGCGACGACCCCCTCGATCCGTTCGAGGCGGGCGGCGAGCTCGGCGTCGAGCCGGAAGTCCCGGCCCAGCACCAGCAAGGCCTCACCCGGGTCCAGCTTCACTCGGAGGTGGAGCTCGCCATGGCCGCCCCGCTCCTCGGCCGTCGCCGCCTGCAGTCGGGCGATCGCTTCCACTTCGTCCACTTCCACCTCGAGCTGGAGCCGGGCGCGCTTCGACAGGCTCTCGAACAATTGCAGCGAGCGGATCGTCACCCGCGGCGCCTCCTCGCCCGGCCTTCGGTCGAGCTCGACGTTGAGAAGCGCGCAGGCCCCCGATTTGGCGGCGGCCTCGACCTGGGCGGAAGCGTCGTCGTCGAATACGGTGGCGACGAACTGACCGGACGAATCGGACATGGTCGCCATCAGATAGCGCCGGCCTCGGGCCGAGGTGCGCGGACGCGCGTCCTCGACCATTCCGGCCATCACGGCGCCGGTGCGGCCGCCGTCCGGCGGCGCCGGAAGCGAGACCAAAGCGGCATAGGTCCTGGCGCCATGGGCCTCGGCGAGGTGGCGGTAGCGGTCGACCGGATGGGCCGAGAAATAGAAGCCGAACGATTCCTTCTCGGCGGCCATGCGCTGGGCGAGCGACCAGGTCGCGGCGACCGGCATCCGGATCGGAACGACGTTCGACTCGCCGCCGCCGAACAGCCCGCCCTGCCCGCTCTCGCGCGCGTCGGCGGCGCTTGCGGCGTGCGCGAGGAGGGTCTCGGCCGCTGCGAAGACGGCGGCGCGGTTGGGGTTGAGCGGATCGAAGGCGCCGCCGCCGGCCAGGCTCTCGATCTGGCGCCGGTTGAGCAGGCGCGGATCGACCCGCTCGGCGAAATCCTCCAGAGACTTGAACGGCCCGTTGTCACGCCGCTCCTCGACGAGCTGCTCCATCGCCTTCTCGCCGACGCCCTTGAGGGCGCCGAGGGCATAGCGCACCGCGAGCCCCTCCCCCGCCCGCTCCACCGAAAACTCCGCCTCGCTGGCGTTGATCGACGGCGGCAGGCACTCGACCTCCATCCGCCGCATGTCGTCGGTGAAGATGGCGAGCTTGTCGGTCTGGTGGATGTCGAAGCACATCGAGGCCGCGTAGAATTCGACCGGATGGTGCGCCTTCAGCCAGGCGGTCTGGTAGGCGATCAAAGCGTAGGCGGCGGCGTGGCTCTTGTTGAAGCCGTAGCCGGCGAACTTGTCGATCAAGTCGAACAGCTCGTTCGCCTTGCCCCTGGGGATCGAATTGACGCGCTCGCAGCCGGCGACGAAGCCGGCGCGCTGGGCGTCCATCTCCGACTTGATCTTCTTGCCCATGGCGCGGCGGAGGAGGTCGGCCTCGCCGAGGCTGAAGCCGGCGAGGACCTTGGCCGCCTCCATCACCTGCTCCTGGTAGACGAAGATGCCGTAGGTCTCCTTGAGCACCGGCTCGAGCAGGGCGTGCGGATATTCGATCGGCTCGCGGCCGTTCTTGCGGGCGCCGAACATCGGGATATTGTCCATCGGACCCGGCCGGTAGAGCGAGACGAGGGCGATGATGTCCTCGAAGCTGGTCGGCTTCACCGCCGCCAGGGTCCGGCGCATGCCTTCCGATTCGAGCTGGAAGACGCCGACCGTGTCGCCGCGCTGGAGCAATTTGTAGACTTCGGGATCGTCCCAGGAGAGCCGGTCGAGATCGGCCTCGATGCCGCGCCTCGCCAGCATCTGGACCGCCTTCTGGAGAACCGACAGGGTCTTGAGGCCGAGAAAGTCGAACTTCACCAGGCCCGCGGCTTCGACATATTTCATGTCGAACTGGGTGACCGGCATGTCGGACCGCGGATCGCGATAGAGTGGAACGAGCTGGTCGAGCGGCCGGTCGCCGATGACCACCCCGGCGGCGTGGGTCGAGGCGTGGCGCGGCAGGCCTTCGAGCTTCATCGCCAGGTCGAACAGGCGGCGCACCTGCGAATCGTTCTTATACTCGGCGGCGAGCTCGGTGACCCCGTTCAGTGCCCGCTCCAGGGTCCAGGGGTCGGTCGGATGGTTGGGGATCGCCTTGGCGAGCCGGTCGACCTGCCCGTAGGACATCTGCAGGACCCGCCCGGTATCCTTGAGCACCGCGCGCGCCTTCAATTTCCCGAAGGTGATGATCTGAGCGACCTTGTCGGCGCCGTAGCGCTGCTGGACGTAGCGGATGACCTCGCCGCGTCGGGTTTCGCAGAAATCGATGTCGAAATCCGGCATCGACACGCGCTCGGGGTTGAGGAAGCGCTCGAACAGCAGGCCGAGCCGGATCGGATCGAGGTCGGTGATGGTCAGTGCCCAGGCGACCACCGAGCCGGCGCCGGACCCGCGGCCGGGCCCGACCGGAATGTCGTTCTCCTTGGCCCATTTGATGAAGTCGGCGACGATCAGGAAGTAGGCCGAAAAGCCCATCCGGACGATGATGTCCGCTTCATAGTCGAGCCGGTCGAAATAGGTGCGGTAGCGCTGCTCCAGCGCTGCCGTATCCCGGCGAAGGCCGAGACCCGGATTTGGACTCCGGCCCTCGCCGGGGAACTCGTACTGGCTCAGCCGCTCGATCAAGCCTTCACGCGCATCGCGGTGCAGCTGCCGGGCTTCCGCTTCGGTGTCTCCCGCGATGCTCGGCAGGATCGGCTTGCGCTTGGGCGCCCCGAAAGCGCAGCGGCGGGCGACGACGCCCGTGTTCTCGATCGCTTCGGGCAGGTCGGCGAACAGCCGGCGCATCTCCGCCGCCGGCTTGAGCCAGGCTTCTTCCGACGAACGGATGCGGTCGTCCCGGTCGAGCTGGCTCGACTGGGCGATGCACAGCATGGCGTCGTGCGCCTGGTGGAAATGCGCTTCCGAATAAGCGGCCGGGTTGGTCGCGACGAGCGGCAAATCCTGCGCGTAGGCGAGCTCGAGCAGCCGCGGCTCTGCGCGGGTCTCGACGGGATCGCCGCGCCGGCTCAGCTCGATGTAGAGGCGGCCCGGGAAAAGCGCCTTCAGCCGCTCCAGCATCTCGGCGGCGGCACTCTCCTGCTCCTCGGCGAGCAGCCGCGCCAGAGCGCCTTCGGCGCCGGCGGTGAGGGCGATGAGGCCGTCGCTGCGCCCCTCCAGCGCCTCGAGGCTGACATGCGCCGGCTCCTCGACCGGGCGGCCGAGATGAGCAGTGGAGACGAGCGTGCAGAGGTTGCCGTAGCCGACGTCGTTCTGGGCGTAGAGGCCGAGCCAGTCGAGCACCGACGCACCGCCGCCGCCGGGACGGGCGACCGCGAGCATCGCCCCGACGATCGGCTGGACCCCCGTTTCCCGGCAGGCGTCGGTGAACGGCATGGCAGCGTACAGGCCGTTCCGGTCGGTCAGCGCCGCGGCCGGAAAGTCCAGCCTTTTCGCCTGCTTGGCGATGGCCTTGGGCTCGATCGAGCCTTCCAGCATGGTGTAGCAGGAGAAGATGCGCAGTGGGACGTAGGGGCCGGCCATCGCCTTGTTATGAGGGTTGCCGGACGGCGATGGAAGCGCCGAGCGCGGGGTTTTCCACACCTATCTACCCGTCATCCCGGCGGAAGCCGGGAGCTCGGGACAAGAAGTCTCGGCGGGGCTGCCCGAGGTCCCGGCTTTCGCCGGGACGGCGCTAATCTCCCCGGCCGATGTTCCTCAGCTCGGCCATTCGCGAAGCGTAGGTCGAGTTGACGCAGCTCTCGCTGCGGCACTGCTCCCGGCGCCCGAGGAAGGCGTCGCGGCTGCGCCGCAAATGACCGCGTGTCGCCGGATCGGCGTTGGCCATGAGGTCGTAGTAGAGCGAGGCCATCGCCCGGTCCTGCGCGGCCAGCCGCGGCGACGAGCAGATCATCTTCTCGGTCCGGGTCTTGCCGTGGCGGCAGTTGAAGCTGGGACGCACCGTCACCCGGGTCGGCGGCGCGGACGAGGCCTCGGGTCGGGGCGCGGGCGCTGCAGGCCGCTCGGCCGTTCGCACCGGCGGGGGCGCGGGCCGGGGCTCGGCCTCGCCAACCGGCGGCATGAGGACGGGCTCCGCCGGAGTCGCGGCGGGCGGCGGAGGCGGGAGTCGGCCCGGACCGCCGGCCTCAAGCCGGGTCGGCTGTCCCTGCATCCCGAAGGTGGCGAGCCGGTAGATGATCGGCTCGGCGCCATCCATCTGGTAGACGAGCCCGCTTCCGTCGACCGCGGCCTGGGCGGCATATTCGACCTCGGCGTCGAGGCGCCTCTTGCCGTCGAACGCATTCTCCGCGCCGGGCGGAAGCTCGAGGATGAAGCGGCCGCTGCAGACGGTGACGTTGAGCTCATCGTCGCGGCTCTTCACCACCGGCTCCTCCATCCGGACCACGGCCGCGGCGGCGAGCGGGTCGAGGATGCGCGGGTCGGAATTGCGGATCCGGGCGGCTTCGTCGAACACCAGCTCCTTGAGGCGAGCGTAGGTCGCGTCGGAGGCGCAGGCTTTTCGGATCCGCTCCCTCTGCTCGCTGGCCAGCTGCGCCTTGCTCTTCTCGGCGGGAGCCTCCTTCTTCTTCATCCAGTCGCAACCACCGAGCAGCGTGGCAGCACCCGCGGCCAGCAGAATCAGCTTACGCAACGCCATTGAAATGCTCCTGCTGCAGCGTTCACCCGCCGCCAACGCAGCAAGGGTGCCATCTTTCCACGGCACGGCTCAGCGGATCGGCCGGGCCAGGGTCCCATCCGGGTTCCAGGTCTGGAAGAGCACCCGCCCGCGCACCTTTTCCACCGGAAGCTGCTCGACTCCGTCCATGGCCGCGGGGACCCGGCTGTCGGCCGATCGGTCGCGATTGTCCCCCAGGACGAAGACATGGCCGGGCTTCACCGTTTGCTGGGCCATTTCGTCGATATCGTTCGGACCCATATCGTAGATCTGGTGGGGCCCGGGCTCGCCGGGGAATTGCTCCTCCAGCCGGGTTGCCCCGGCCGGCCCCCAGGCCGACGCGACCGTTTCCACGGCGAGCGGACGCTGCGGAACCGGCCGGCCGTTGAGGACGACGACGCCTGCGCGCATCGCGATCCGGTCTCCAGGAAGGCCGGCGATGCGCTTCACATAACGGTTCCCGCGGACGTCGAGGATGACGATTTCACCCCTGCGCAGAGCCTTGCCCGGCCGCATCGAGGCGAGGATCCGGTCGCCCTTGAGTAGCGTCGGAGCCATCGACTCGGCGGGCATGTAGAAGGGCTCGTAGAAGCGGTGGGCGATACCCGGAAGCGGCCACGAGACCGCTATGGCGGTCAGCGCGAGGGCCGCGATCCCGTACCAGCGCGACCACCACGCCTCCGGCGAACCGCACAGGGCGCTGCCGCGCCAGCTGAACAGCATCGACAGGAGGTAGAGTCCGGCGGCGACGGTCAGGACGAGAATGCTGCTCACGGCATAGCCGGTGAGGGTCATCACAGGGCCGGCGGCATACCACGAGAGGAGGAGCGCGTAGACGAGCAGCGGCGTGAACAGGAAGAGCAAGGCGAGCCTCAGCCTGCCGATGCGCAGGAGGCCGAGGCCCGGCTGAAGGAGATTGAGGGCGACGATGCCCAGCCGCGCCCAGGCCGAGCGGCGGCCCCCGGTCACTCCAGAACGCCCTCGTGAAGCCTCAGCACCCGGTCCATCTTCGCCGCGATGCGCTCGTTGTGAGTCGCGACGAGGGCGGCGCTGCCTTCGTCGCGGACGAGGCGGAGGAACTCGGCGAAGACGATGTCGGCGGTGGCCTCGTCGAGATTGCCGGTGGGCTCGTCGGCGAGGACCAGCGCGGGCCGGTTGGCGAGCGCCCGGGCGACGGCGACCCGCTGCTGCTCGCCGCCCGACAATTTGCTCGGCCGGTGGGTGACCCGCTCGGCCAGGCCGAGCGTTCCGAGCAGCGACCTGGCCCGCTCCTCCGACTGCTCCCGGCCGGCCCCTTTGACGAGCTGCGGGATGACGACGTTTTCGAGCGCGGTGAAATCGGGCAGCAAATGATGGAACTGGTAGACGAAGCCCAATGTATCGCGGCGGACCCGGGTGCGGTTGCCGTCGCCCAGCTCGGCCACCTCCTCGCCGGCGATCCGGATCGAGCCTTCGAAGCCGCCTTCGAGAAGCCCGACCGCCTGGAGCAGGGTCGACTTGCCCGATCCCGAGGGACCGAGAAGGGCGACGATCTCGCCCTGCCGAACCGCGAGGTCGATGCCGCGAAGGACGTCGATCGTCACCCCGCCTTGCCTGAAGCTCCGCCTGAGGCCCTTGACGGCGAGGACCTCATTCATAGCGGAGCACCTGCACCGGATCGGTGCTCGCCGCTTTCCAGGCCGGATAAAGGGTGGCGAGGAAGCTCAGCACCAAAGCCATGGTGACGATGGCGAGGACCTCGAACGGGTCGGTCTTGGAGGGAAGCTCGGTCAGGAAGCGGATGGACGGGTCCCACAGATTCTGGCCGGTCAGGAACTGGACGAAATTGACGAAGGGCTGGCGGAAATAGAGCAGGAGGAAGCCGAGCCCAAGGCCGGCGAGGATCCCGATCGCTCCGATAATCACCCCCACCGTCACGAACACCTTCATCAGCCCCCGGCGGGTCGCGCCCATGGTGCGAAGGATAGCGATGTCGCGGGTCTTCGCCCTGACCAGCATGATCAGCGACGAGAGGATGTTGAACACCGCGACGAGGATGATGATCGAGAGGATGACGAACATCGCCACCCTTTCGACCTGAAGCGCCTCGAACAGGGCGGTGTTCATCGAGCGCCAGTCCGCGACCCGCGCCCGCCCACCGACGCTTGCGCGAAGCGGCTCCAGGATCTCGCCGACCCGGTCGGCGGCGACCGTCTGGACCTCCACCATTCCAACCGCGTCGCCCATCAGGAGCAAGGTCTGGGCGTCCTGGATCGGCATGATGACGAACGACTTGTCGTAATCGTAGACGCCAACCTCGAAGATCGCCGAGACGTTGTAGGAGACGATCCGCGGCACCGTCCCGAACGGAGTCGTCCGGCCTTCCGGGCTGATCAGGCTGATCTGGCCGCCGACGTTGGCGCCGAGCGCCTCGGCGAGCCGGGCGCCCATCGCGACATTGCCTTCCCCGGCCCGAAGCGCCTCGAGCGAGCCGGCCAGGACCTTGCCGTTCAAGGTCTCGTTGCGGAGGATATCGGCCCGCTCCATGCCCCGGACGAGGACACCCTCGACCCGGCCCTCGTGGCTCACCATCAAGGGCTGCTCGATGAGCGGCAGCGCATCGGTCACTCCGGGCGTGTTGCGGGCCTCCCGGACGATATTGCGCCAGTCGGGAAGCTGGCCGCCATAGCCCTGGACCACCGCGTGGCCGTTGAGCCCAACGATCTTGTCGAACAGCTCGGCCCGGAAGCCGTTCATCACGCTCATCACCACGATCAGGGCGGCGACCCCGAGCGCGACGGCGACGAGGCTGATCCCGGCGACGAGGAAGATGAACCCCTCCCCCTTGCCGGGCAGAAGGTAGCGCCGGGCAACCATGCGCTCGTAGCGGGAAAGGATCATGACGCGCCCAACAGCGCGTCATCCCGGCGAAGGCCGGGATCTCGGCTCATCTGGCAGAGCTTCATTCTCGCTGAGGTCCCGGCTTTCGCCGGGATGACGGATTTGTTCATCCCGTCAGCCTCGCCAGCGCGCTTTCGATCGACAGCTCATCGCGCTCGCCGCCCGACCGGCGCTTGAGCTCGACGACGCCGCGTTCGAGCCCCTTGGGCCCGACGATCAGCTGCCAGGGCAGGCCGATCAGGTCCATCGTCGCGAACTTGGCGCCGCCGCGTTCGTCGCGGTCGTCATAGAGGGTATCGACACCGGCCTCCTGCAGCCGGCCGTAAATCTCGTCGGCCGCGCTGGTGACGCTGCCGTCGTCGGCCCTCATGTTGATCAGGCCGACCTCGAAGGGGGCGACGCTGTCGGGCCAGACGATCCCCTTCTCGTCGTGGCTCGCCTCGATGATCGCCCCCATCAGCCGCGACACGCCTATGCCGTAACTGCCCATCTGCGGATGGACCTGGGCGCCGTCCCGGGTCTGGACCGAAAGGCCCATGCTGGCGCTGTACTTGGTTCCGAAGGCGAAGATGTGGCCGACCTCGATCCCGCGGCGGGTGCGCAGCCGATCCGCCGGAACCGGGCAGTCGGCGACCTTGGAATGCTCCTCCTCCTCCATCGCATAGAGGCCGGTGAGCCGGGCGATGGTGGACGAGTCGGCGGCGAGCAGCTCGTCGCGGGAGATATCCTCGATCGCGGCATCGTAGAAGAGCGCGCTCTCGCCGGTGTCGGCGAGGATGTGGAATTCGTGGCTGAGGTCGCCGCCGATCGGCCCGGTCGGCGCCTTGACCGGAACCGCGGTGAGCCCGAGGCGGGCGAAGGTCCTGAGATAGGCGACGAACATCGCCTCGTAGCTTGAGCGAAGGCCTTCCTCGTCGAGGTCGAACGAATAGGCGTCCTTCATCAGGAACTCGCGGCCGCGCATCACTCCGAAGCGGGGGCGGACCTCGTCTCGGAACTTCCATTGTATGTGGTAGAGGATGCGCGGAAGGTCCCGGTAGCTCCTCGCGCCGTCGCGAAAGAGGGCGGTGACCATCTCCTCGTTGGTGGGTCCGTAGAGCATGTCGCGGTCGTGGCGGTCGCGGATCCGGAGCATCTCGGGGCCGTAGGCGTCGTAGCGGCCCGACTGGCGCCACAGGTCTGCCGACTGGAGCGTGGGCATCAGAAGCTCGACTGCGCCGGCCCGGTCCTGCTCCTCGCGGACGATCCGCTCGATCTTCTTCAGCACCTTGAGGCCGAGCGGAAGCCAGGCGTAGATTCCGGCGGCGGTCTGGCGGACGAGGCCGGCCCGGAGCATCAGCTGGTGGCTGACGATCTGGGCGTCGGAAGGAGTTTCCTTCATGACGGGGAGGAAGTAACGGGAAAGGCGCATGGCTGCGCCTCTAGGGGGCGGCCTTCCTCAAGGCAACCGCGCGGGACCGACATGGCCTGTTGCCTTACCGACACAGGGCCTGAGCAAAGTGCCCCAAGCCACTGGATAGGCAGGTGACAAGCCGCCGCTCCGCTCATAGCGTCCCGCCCACGAACGAAGGCGACAGCCGGGTTCGGGGAGGCCTTGGGCCCCGCATCCTCATGCGAGGTGGGATGCGCGCGGGCCGAGGCATCTTGACCAAGGGGGTCGGCGCGCAAGCGCCGCGACGGTGCCCGGGCAGCGATGCCCGGGCACTTTTCGTTTGCGGGGTGAAGGCCTCGACGGCCGAGGGTTTTCGAAAGTTGGCGGATCGGTCGCTGAAAAAGGCCCCTTTTCGCAACGGATGGCGGAAAACTGCCGTTTCTTTTGCCGATAATCGCTAAAGATCGCCACGAATCGCTATGAAAGGTGAGTCGACGATGCGCAAAGGCCGGACCCTCGCATGCCTGGCCGCCGCCCTCCTCGTCTTGCTGGCGGCGGGCTGGTGGTTCGGCTCGCCCTGGTGGACCTTGTGGCGGATGCGCGAGGCGGCCCGGGCGGGCGATTCCGAAGCGCTCGCCGCCTATATCCACTTCCCCGCCCTTCGAGCCTCGACCCGCGAGCAGCTCGGCCTCGGCCCGGTCGGCGGCCTCCTCGCCGGTCCCGCCGTCGACGCCCTGGTCAGCCCCGAGGCACTCGAGCTTGCGCTCGGCAAAGGCGGCAGGAGCGCAAGCGGAGGCGGCAAAGGCGACCGGAGCGGAGGCGGAGTCGAAAGCGGAACCGGGCTGCAGGACGTCGTTCTCTCCCGCAACGGCGCCAGCGAATTCCGGATCGAGGGACGCCGGAGCGATCTCGTCTTCCGCCGCCACGGCCTGGGCTGGAAGCTCGAGGAAATTCGTCTAGGCTCGCAGCGCTGAACGGGGGGCGGGATGAAGCCAGGATTGACTCTGCTGGCCCTTGCCGGCCTCGCCCCGTCGAGCCCGCCGCAGTCCGACGCGCCCGAGGCCGAGGTCGGGCACTGCACTCGGGCGGCGGTGGGATCGGCTGCGATCGCCATGCGAAATGCGCGCGCGGAGCTGATGGCGGTCCCGCTGGAGGATGACGACACTTCGGTCCCGCCCTCCACCAGCCGGCGGATCGAGGCGGCCAAGGACCGGCTGCTCGACTTCGTCCGGACGATGGTGGCCTGCGCCCCGACCTCGGTCGAGCCGGCCGTTCTGGCCGCCGCGATGGAGCAGAGAGGCGGAGCCCCGGACGCCCCTCCTCACGATCCCGGCTCCCCGGCGCCGGACCGGCACGGGAAAGTCGTCGCCTACGAGGTTTCGCGGGTGGACTCGAATCCGGACATGCTGGCGGTGATTGTGACCCTGGGGATCAAGTGCGGCTCCGACTCGATGCTGATCCTCTACCGGCGCACCCGCCCCGGCTGGCGGGAGGTGATGGTCCGACGCTCCGAGCCCTATTCGGAGGTAAGGGGCGGCTGGCAGGACCTGCGCTTCGCGGTGTCGCCGGCCGACGCGGCGGGGAACTGGTTCGTCGCCACCGTCTCGACCACGCCCTGGTGCACCTCCGCCTGGCAGGGCCTGCCGTATGAGCTCGCCCGGCGGGGCCCGTCCCCGGACCGGCCGCGAGTCCTCTTCAAGGGCAAGAGCATTATCTATCTGGGCCATGAGAGCGACCTCATCCTCAAGGCCGAGCGCGATGCCTTCGAGATCAGGCACGACGGCTCCAGCCTCGATCCGGACATCCTCATCCGCCGCCACGTCCGCCGCTACGCGGTGGCGGGCGGGAGCGTCCGGAGGGTTCAGCCGGTGGCGGAGAACGTCCGCGATTTCGTCGACGAATGGATCGATTCGCCCTGGGCCGAAGCCAAGGCCTGGTCCGGGAGCGACCCCGGTCTGGCGCCTGCCCATAGGGGGCTCAAGGCGGCGCGCGACATGACTCTGGGCGGCTTTGCTTCGATCCTGGCGTGCCGAGGGGGAGCGACCCAGATCGAGCTTGCCGGGCAGGAAGGGCCGGGCTGGTTCCTTCTGGTCCGGGGCGGAGTCGCGGGGCCCTGGACGATGGAGCGGGTGACGCGGCGCGCGGCGGCGAGCTGCGCCGGCCCCAACCGGCTGAACCCGCCAGGCGCTACCTAGCGGCCGCGATAAGGCTCGCAGGCGATGCCGTCATCTTCGGCGTCGAGCGGCGGGCAGTTGCCCGGCTCGCCGCGATGGATCGGAGCGGCGCCGGCGGCGCGGGGGGAATCGCAATTGGGATAATAAGCGAAACGGGCGGCCTGGGGCTCTTCGGCAAGCGGGCCGGAGCGCTGGGCCGGCGCCAGCGCGTAGACCGCGGCGAGACGGCGGCGGCGAGGGGGAGGGTTTCGCGGCGCATGCGCGCAGATCAGGTTCGTCGGGGTTTCGAAAGCGATAATCGGATTGACGTGGCCACGGGTGCGGCGGAAGGCCAAGGCCTCGCCATGCGCCCTGCCCTGGCTCCCGTCGTTCGAGTCCGACTCTAGAAAACTTTCCGAAGGCTGAAGTTAACGGAGCGGCCGAGAGGGTCGAGATAAGCCGGCTGATAACTGAGCGGAGTCGACCCCGCTTCGTCCTCCACTTCCGGGCGGCTGTTCAGCAGATTGTTGATGCCGATGCTGACCCTGGTTCCCTTGAGCCATTTGGGAGCCTTGGCACCTCCGAAGCGGTCGGCCAGGTTGGCGAACAGGTTGATGTTCACGGTCGAATGAGCGGAGAAGCTCAGGTCTGCGGGGGTGCCGCCCGAGCCTGCAGGCAGACCGCTCACCTTGGTCCCGCTTTGCCACTTTACCGTCACACGCGCACCGAGACCGCTCTTGAAGGCGCCGGCCTGCAATTCGAGTTCGTGACGAGGACTGCCGCCGCGGCCGCCGGTCGCGGATCCGTCCAGGAGGTCGAGCACGGGTACGCCCTCGCGAACGAGGATCTCGTCCTTCCAATGCCAGGTGTGATAGAAACCAAGGGTCAACCGGCTCGTCATATTTTCGACGCGACGCGCCGTCGCGCTTCCAGCTTCGGGCCTGACGATCATCGCTCCGGGCGGAAGCGAGCCCTTCAGATTAGCCTCGCCTCCTCCAATGAAGCGGACGTTGGCGTTCTGCATTCCCGGAGGCGGCGCCCCCAGCGTTCGCGAGAAATTGAAACCCGAGCGCAGTTGCTCCTGGTCCGACCGCCTGAAATTGAGCGGCCTGCTGTCGATCCGCAGGAGCCGGCCGTCGATGTCGCGCGTGAACCGCTCAGGAAACGCAGCCTCTATCTCCGGCGTCGCTATTGGAAAGGCAGCGATCGGATCGTCGATCCGAGTCTTGGTATATTCGAAAATGAGGTTGAAGTCGGCTTTCCCAAACGGCCTGGCGTTGACCCCGAGACTGAAGACGTGACGGTCGTCCGGACGGAGGCCCGGATTGCCGCCGAAGACTCGCGTGATGTCTGTCACCTCCTGCCGGGTGAAGTCGTAGGTTCGGACGTTGGGCGTGACGACGAGCGGCCCTCCGAGCTGCTCGACCGTCGGGGCGCCGTCCTCGTCCGTGACGGATGCGATGAAGTTGATCTCCTTGATCGGCGACCAGTTGAAGCCGTAGCCGAACGTCCGAAGCGTGCCGAGATCGGAAAGCTCCTCGATCTCGAAATTCGCGTTGGCCGAAAGATCGCCGACTCGATCCAATACTTTCCTGCGCCGGCTCGCGATGGGCAGGTCGAAACTGGCCTGGATCGCGGCCCTGTCTCGGGAAAGGTCCGCACTCTGCTCCACTCCGCCGCGCAACGATCGGCTGCTGAAGTCGCGCATCTCGATTCCGCCGCGCACGCTCATCGATAGCGGGCCGGGCGGCAGGGTCAGCACCGCGCCGCTCAACAACAGCTCGGCATCGGCGAGGGAGTTCACCGACCGCGCCTCGTCCCGTGTTCCGAGGACGTCGTTGGTATCGGTGAAGGTATCGGTCCTGATGCGATCGTAATTACCGGTGAAGGACCATAGCCACTTGCCTGCCATGCCGCTGAGCGCGGTTCCCAAATGGATGAGGCGCGTATCCGTGTCGCGGATCAGCGGACCAGTCGGGCCGGGCCCCAGGAGGCTCTCGCTCTCGTTCGACTCGAACCGGCCGTTCAGAGTCGACGCCACCTCTCCCAGCACATTGCCGCTCACCGTGCCGCTGAGCGCCAGCCGCTCCGTCGCCGGCAGCAACGTCCGGAACCGGCCGAGATCCGGCCCTCCCGGAGCCTGCCGCACGGTCCGTTCGCTTTCCAGCAGGGATCCCGACCGGCCGTAATCCGCGTCGAAGTTGAAGCGCGTGTCGCCCCTTATAACCAGATAATTGGCGTCGATGCGCGCCGTGTCGCGTCCGCCTTCCGTCGGCACGGCATAGGTGAGCAGGCCGACCCGCGAGCTGAACCTCTCGAGAGTCACCACGTTCACCACCTTCTGGTCCGCGCGATATCCGTATTTGAGCGACAGTTCCTCGGGAAATATCTCCATCCGTTCGATCGCTTCGGTCGGAAACTTGGCGATCTCGGCGAAGCTCGACACGCGCTTCCCGTTGAGCAGCACGACCGGGTCACCGTCTTCCCGCCCCCGGTCGCTGCTCACCTGCGGCCCCAGCGTCTGGATGAGCTCCCCTATGTCGTTCGCCCCATAAGCCCTGATGTCGAGCGGGTTGAGCGTCCGCTCCGGCGGTATGTCCCCGATCACCGATCCGCGCGGCCGCTGTCCGGTGACGACGATGTCCTTGCCTCCGGCGCCGGTCGGCAAGTCCGGGCCCGCGGGCGGCGGAGGGTTTCGCTTCACCGGCGGAGGAGGGTTGTTTCTGATCTGCTCCTCCAGCTGCCGCTGAAGCTCCGGCGGCAGGGGTTGGCCATCGGCGCCCATGAACTCGCTCTTCGGCGGCGCCTCGGCCTCGGCAGGCTCGGGGTGAGCCGGAGCCGTCGCGGCCGGAGCCGGGGCGGGAAGCCCCTGACCGGACGCAGGCAAAGCCGGCGCGGCAGGCTTCACGGTCTCCTGCGCCTGCAGGGCGGTCGAAGCCGTCCCTGCCAAAAGCGCAGCGATCACCCCTCCCCTTAGTCTCAACCCTATTCTCCAGGATTCGCCGGCCTCCCGTTCGAGCCGGACGAAAGAAAGCCGGGCACCGCGTCCAAGCCCCGGTCGCGCGAGGCTTTGCGCGCGACCGCTCGCCGCCCGGCATAGGCTCATCGATCCTGCCCCGCCGCCCGTCCGTCCCCGGCCGCGTCGAGGGAAGCGGGAATGCCCTCGCCTTTCGCTCCGGCGGCATCATAGCGTCGGTCCGACGCGATCCAGGCGAGGAACTCGGCGTTCAGCGCGCCGAGGTCGCCTGTCCGGCCTCCCTGTCCGGTTCGAGACAGGATCCATCGGTCGAGCGGCTCGCCCTTGCGAAAGGCGGCCGCAAGCTCGGCGACGATCGAGGGGGACTTCGTCCGGTCGACCAGGAAGTCGTAGAAAGCACGGCTCATCGCGTAGAATCGAGGCGTATCTTCGCTGGAGGCGAGTCGTATTCGGACAGTCTGCCTGGATGAATCGGGAGGCGGCCTCGATGCAAATTCAGGATGGGTCATCGTCAGGAATTGGCCCAGGGGCATAAGCGTCGCTGCCCGGGCATAGCGCGCCGCGTCGCGACGCCGGCTTGCCGTCAGCGCGGCTCCTTCGAAGGCGACGGCGGCCATCTCGTCCAGCCAATCGGGAGCGTCCCCGCCATATTGATCGCCCATTGAGCTGGGGGCGAGGTAGCGGATGAAAAGGTCGTGCCCGATCTCGTGGCGCAGCACGTAGCTCGGCGGCACCGGCTTCTGGTCGCCGGCTTCCCGACTGAACACCCAAGTATAGACGGGCTTGCCGTCGGCGGCCAGATTGACCCACTGCGCGTTCTTGCCGCCCAGCTCGGCAATGCCGAAGCGCACATCGGGGAGCGCCAGGACGTCGCGTGCCGCGGCCTGTGCGGCCTGGCCTTCGTCGATCGCGGCTTTGGTGTCGGCCGCGCTCACTTCCACATATCCGAAAGTCGAGTCCGTCCTCGCTACCCCGCTCGGACTTCCGGCGAGGCTTGGAGTCGTCAGCGAGACCAGGACTGCCGAGACGATCGTCTTGCGCAAGAGAAGCACCAGGTCATGACCTCCTCGCCGCTGAAAAGGGCAACTTCCGCCCGAAGACAGCAACGTCGCCGGCCAGGATTTTGTTGGTTGAATCGACCTTCAAGCTGAAGGTCACGGGCGGTTTCGAATCGATGCCGAACTGGACGGTCCGCCCCGAAACGGCCAGCGATCGCATGGGTTGCCATTTCTTGTCCTTCGCCGACATGTACCGTCCGGACCAGGCGGCGCCTTCGCGCTTGAATTCGAAAGTCCACTCCGTCTGCACGAATGATCCGGCCCACGTTCCGGCCACGTCGCTTGCCGACCGACCCTGCGCGGCGAGGGAAGACGCCGGCGCCGCCAACGTCGAGCAGACCGCCAGGCACGCCATCGCCGCGGATGCGAAACTTGATCGCGTAAACATACAAATGCTCCTTTTACTCTGGTAGGCAGCCTATCGAATGCCGAAGATTAAATAATCTGTTAGTAGCGCAAGCAGTTGACACGGAGACCCGCCAAGCGAGTCTCCGTGTCTACTAATTCCGTGACTAGCTGACCGACTTAATACCAGCCTCCGCCGAGATCAGTAACGAGAAACACGTCATAGGTATTTCCGCCGTATTCGAACGAACCGAGATATTCGACCATGGACTGAGTCGCCGCGACCGGCGCCGGCGCCGGTGCTGCGACAGCCGTCGAAAGCGGCGTGATGGCGGAAAATAAAAGGGCTGCCGAAAGTGCAATGCTCTTCATGATTCTCTCCCTAGCCGGGCCTGCGGACACAAAATGCGCTAGCAGTCTGACCGAGGCGGAGTTCATACCTAAATATAGGATCAGTCAAATGGAATAACAACCAAAGTGGTTGTATATAATGAAAACCCTATAATCCATCCCCGATCCCTATTCAACTTCCACATTTATTCAAAAACTACGTACGTCGCTCGGGCTCCGCACGGTAATTATTAATCGTCTTTAGTCGGACACGAAACGAAAAGAAAGGAGGGAGGAAGATTTATGGCCCTCTGCCCGGCTCTACCTGCCCCTGAGTCTCGACCGGCGGTGCGGAGCGCCTGCGTTCCCTTCAGGGCAAGCGGCGGACCATCACGGCGGCGACAGGAGCGCGCGCCGGCGCCGGCTCCAGCCTCCACGTTGCTAAATCCGCCCCTTGCGCCTACATAGGAAAGGCTGACGTCGCTGCGACGGAATTTGGCGCCCTTCGGCGGCCCCGCCTTCCCTTTCATGCTTCTCGCCCACGCCAAGCGGCCGTCGCTCGCGTGGATCCGCAATTTACCGGCCGCAGATGGCCGAGGGAGAATTTGGTTTGGCGAAGGAAGCGACGCTTACGGTCGAGGGCGAGATCGACGAAATCTATCCGGACGGGCGCTTCGGCGTGATGCTGGACAACCAGCATCGGGTGATCGTCTACACCGCCGGCAAGATGCGGCGGTTCCGGATCCGCTCCGTGGTCGGCGACCGGGTCCATGTCGAGATGACGCCCTACGATCTGACCAAGGGCCGGCTCATCTTCCGCGAGCGCACCCCCGGCCAGGGCCCGGGCAGCAGCCCGCGGCGCCCCGGCGCGAAACGATAGACCTTCAAACGACGTTATCGTCCCCGAGGCGGGACAGGAGACCAACATGGGCGGCACCCCCGACAGCACCCGAACCCCGATCAAGCCCTTCCTGATCAACAAGGACGAGGAAGGCCGGGTCCGCCTGACCCTCCGCGAGACGCGCTACAACGGCCAGGGCTATCCGATCGTCACCACCACCCTCCACGAGGAGCCCTTCGCCACGGCGACGGCGGCGCGCGCTTATGCCAAGGAGCATTTCGGCGCCGAGCCAGGGCAGTTCGCTTCGAAATAGGACTCCCCTCCCTGGAAGGGAGGGCTGGGGGGTGGGTCCGCCGGAGGCGGCCGAAACTCTGATTCAGAAAAAGTCTCGCTGCGCTCGCCTACCCACCCCTGACACCTCCCTTCCAGGGAGGGGAATCAGGTGCGCTCCCGCCTCAGCGCCGCCTGCGCGGCCGCGAGCCTGGCGATGGGGACACGGTAGGGCGAGGCGCTGACGTAATCGAGGCCCGTCTTCTCGCAGAAGGCGATCGAGGCAGGGTCGCCGCCATGCTCGCCGCAAATGCCCAGCTTGAGGCCCGGGCGTGCCTTCCTGCCTCGCTCGGCCGCCAGCGCGATCAGCTCGCCGACTCCGTCCTCGTCGATCGAGACGAACGGGTCGCGCTCGAAGATGCCCTTCTCGACATAGGCGGTGAGGAAGCGGCCGGCGTCGTCGCGGCTCACGCCCAGGGTGGTCTGGGTCAGGTCGTTGGTGCCGAAGCTGAAGAACTCCGCCTCGCCGGCGATGTCGGCGGCGCGGAGCGCAGCGCGGGGAAGCTCGATCATCGTTCCGACCAGATATTCGACGCTTGCGCCGAGCTCGGCGAAGACGGCCTCGGCAGTGCGGTCGATCAGGGCCTTGATGATGGAAAGCTCGGCGCGGGTCGCGACGAGCGGGACCATCACTTCGGGGATCGGAGCCTCGCCCCCTTCCCTCGCCACCGCGACGGCGGCCTCGAAGATCGCCCTCGCCTGCATCTCGTAGATTTCGGGATAGGTGATTCCGAGCCTGCAGCCGCGGTGGCCGAGCATCGGGTTGAACTCGTGGAGCTCGGCGACGCGGCGCTTCAGGGCCTCCACGCCCACCCCGGCGCCGGCCGCGACCTCGGCGAACTCGGCCTCGCTGTGCGGGAGGAACTCGTGGAGCGGCGGGTCGAGCAGCCGGATGGTGACCGGCAGCGGCGCCATGATCCGGAAGATCTCCTCGAAGTCGGCGCGCTGCGCGGGGAGGAGCTTGAGCAAGGCCGCCCGGCGGCCCGCCTCGTCCCCCGCCAGGATCATCTGGCGGACGTTGGCGATCCGCTCGGAATCGAAGAACATATGCTCGGTGCGGCACAGCCCGATGCCTTCGGCGCCGAACTCGCGGGCGGTGCGGCAGTCGAGCGGGGTCTCCGCGTTGGTGCGCACCTTGAGGCGGCGGTGGGAGTCGGCCCAGGCCATCAGGGTTCCGAAATCGCCGACCAGCTCGGGCTGGACGGTGGCCACCGCGCCGAGCATGACCTCGCCGGTGGAGCCGTCGAGGGTGATGGTCTCGCCTTCGCGGATTTCGAGGGCGCCGACCCGCATCAGCCTCGCCTTATAGTCGATCGAGACGGTGCCGGCGCCGCTGACGCAGGGGCGGCCCATGCCGCGGGCGACGACTGCGGCGTGGCTGGTCATCCCGCCGCGCGCGGTGAGGATGCCCTGGGCGGCGTGCATCCCGTGGATGTCCTCGGGGCTGGTCTCGATCCGGACGAGGATGATCTTCTCGCCGAGACCCGAGCGCTTCTCGGCGGTGTCGGCGTCGAAGACGGCCGCGCCGGAGGCGGCGCCGGGCGAGGCGGGAAGGCCCCTGGCGATCACCCGGCGCTCCGCCGACGGATCGAGGGTCGGGTGGAGCAATTGGTCGAGGGCCTGCGGATCGACCCGGAGAACCGCTTGCTCCCGGTCGATCAGGCCCTCCTCGGCCATGTCGACGGCGATTCTCAGCGCCGCCTTGGCGGTCCGCTTGCCCGAGCGCGTCTGGAGCATGAACAGCCTGCCGCGCTCGACGGTGAACTCGATGTCCTGCATGTCGCGATAGTGGCGCTCGAGCAGGTCGAAGACCCGGGCGAGCTCGGCGAACACCTCCGGCATGGATTCTTCCATCGACGCCGCTTTGGCGCCGGCGGCCTCGCGGGCGGCTCGGGTGAGATATTGCGGGGTTCGGATCCCGGCGACGACGTCCTCGCCCTGGGCGTTGATCAGATATTCGCCGTAATAGGCGCGCTCGCCGGTCGAGGGGTTGCGGGTGAAGGCGACTCCGGTGGCCGACGTCTCGCCCATGTTGCCGAACACCATCGCCTGGACGTTGACGGCCGTGCCCCAGTCGCCGGGGATGGAGTTGAGTCGCCGGTAGGTCTTCGCGCGGTCCGACTGCCAGGAGCCGAACACGGCGCCGACCGCGCCCCAGAGCTGCTCGTGGACGTCCTCCGGGAACGGCCGGCCGAGTTGCTCCTCGACCAAACACTTGTAGCGGGCGGTGAGGCGCTCCCAGTCCTTCGCCTCGAGCCCGGTGTCGAGATGGACTCCCTTGTCCTCCTTGGCGATCTCCAGCGCTTCCTCGAAGGCGGCGTGGTCGAGGCCGAGGACGACGTCCGAATACATCTGGATGAAGCGGCGGTAGCTGTCCCAGGCGAAGCGCGGGTCGCCGGAGATTGCGGCGAGGCCCCGGACGGTCTCGTCGTTGAGGCCGAGGTTGAGGACGGTGTCCATCATCCCGGGCATCGACACCCGGGCGCCGGAGCGGACGGAGACGAGGAGCGGGTCGGCCGGGTCGCCGAAGCTCTTGCCGCAGAGGCCCTCGATATGGGCGAGGCCTTCGGCCACCTCCGCCCGGAGGCTGTCGGGGAAGCTTTCGCCTTCGGCGTAATAGCGGGCGCACATTTCGGTCGAGATGGTGAAGCCGGGCGGAACGGGGAGGCCGATCGAGGCCATTTCGGCGAGGTTGGCCCCCTTGCCGCCGAGGAGGTTCTTGTTCCCAGCCTCGCCGTCCGAGGCGCCGCCGCCGAAACGGTAGACGTAGCGGGTCATTGGGCGACTCCGTCATCCCGGCGGAAGCCGGGACCTCGGGGAGACCCGCCGAGCCTTCTCGTCCTGAGGTCCCGGCTTTCGCCGGGATGACGGGAAGCGGCCGCCTTCACCCCTCGATCCTCGAGAAATCGGCGACCTGGTGGACGGCGTTGCGGATGCGGGCGAGGAGGATGAGGCGAGTCTCGCGCTTTTCCGGATCGGGGTCGTTCACGGTGACATGGTCGAAGAAGGCGTCGACCGGCGCCCGAAGGCCGGCGAGCGCCGCCATCGCGCCCTCGAAATCCTCGGCCTTGAGCGCCGCGGCCGCCCTGGGCTCGGCGCGGTCGAGCGCGGTGTCGAGCGCGTCCTCCTCCGGCAAGGGCGTGTAGGAGAAGAAGCTCGAGCGGTGGCCGCCGTCCCAGCCCTGCTTCCTGAGGATGTTGGCGGCGCGCTTGTAGCCGGTCAGGAGGTCGGCGCCGGTCGGGCTCGCGACGAAGTCCTGGAGCGCCTTCACCCGGGCGAGCAGCCGGACGAGATCGTCTTCAGGGGCGCCATGCTCGTTCCTGGCGGCGAAGACGGCGTCGATAAGGTCGTGGCGGACTCCCGCCTCGCGCTGCTGGACCTTCAAGCGGTCGGCGAAGAATTCGAGCACGGCGTCCCTGAGGTCGCCCGCTTCCTCGATGATCGTTGCGCGCTCGATCCGGGGAGTCAGGGCCGAATCCCAGCGCACGACGACCCGCTCGCCGTGGCGGTAGGTGAAGGAGCCGACCTCGGCGGTGATCTCATGCTCCTCGTCATCGTCCTCGAGGAGGTTGGGGAAGGTGACCGTGGAGAGAGCGCCGAGCCTCGAGACGATGAGCAGGACCGCCGCCTGGACGAGGACGTCGGCGAGCGGGATCCGGAGCCCGTTGCGGGTGAGGATCTGCAGAAAGCTCAAGGCGGCGCGGCGGAGCGCGAACGGGTCGCGGGAGCCGGTCGGCTTCTCGCCGATCGAGAAGAAGGAGACGAGCGTGTCGAGCCGGTCGGCGACGTTGACCGCGACCGTGACCGGGTCGGTGGGGACTTCGTCGCCCTGCCCGCCGGGCTTGTAATGGTCGCGGATCGCGTTCGCGACCGCGTCCGGCTGGCCCTGGGCCCGGGCGATATAGGCGCCGAGCGTGCCCTGCAGCTCCGGGAACTCGCCGACGCTCTGGGTGACGAGATCGGCCTTGGCGAGGCGGGCGGCGGTTTGGATGTGGGCGGCGAACTCTCCCCTCCCTGAAAGGGAGGGGCTGGGGGTGGGTGCGAGCGGAGCGAGCTTGTCCGACTCGGAGTTTTGGCCGCCTTCGGCGGCACCCACCCCCAACCCCTCCCTTCCAGGGAGGGGAGTGACGAGTCGCTCCTTGACCAGCCATAGGGCGAGCTTCTCGACGCGAAGGGCCTTGTCGGCCACCGTCCCGAGCTTCTCGTGGAAGACGATGCCGCCGAGCTTCCCGGCCTGATCCTCGAGCGGGACGTTAAGATCCTGCTCCCAGAAGAACTTGGCGTCGGAGAGGCGGGCGGAGAGCACCCGCTCGTTGCCGGCGACGATCGATGCGCCACCGTCGACGGCGTCGATGTTGGCGGTGCAGACGAAGTTCGGCGCAAGCCTGCCCTCGCCGTCCGTGCAGGCGAAATATTTCTGGTTGGTGCGCATGGTGAGCTGGATCACCTCGCGCGGGACTTCGAGGAAGGCGGGGTCGAAGCGGCCGAGGAGGGGCACCGGCCATTCGGTGACGCCGGCATTCTCGGCGACGAGGCCCTCGTCCTCGACCAGGGTGAGGCCCGCGGCCGCGGCCGCGGCTCGGGCGCCCTCAGCGACGATCCGGCGGCGCTCGGCGGGGTCGACGACGACGTGGCAGGCCTGCAGCTTCTCGACATAATCGTGGGCGCCGCCGATGGTGATTGGTCCGGCATGGTGGAAGCGATGGCCGACGGTCGCGGCGCTCGAGCGGATGCCGGCGATCTCGAAGTCGACGATCTCTTCGCCGAGCAAGGCGACGATGCCCTGCAGTGGGCGGACCCAGCGCGGGCTTTCGGTAGAGGTGGAGGCGGCGCCCCAGCGCATCGACTTGGGCCAGGGAAAGGCCCGGACGATGGCGGGCATCGCCTGGGCGAGAACGGCGGAGGTGGGGCGGCCGGGCCTGTCGACGATCGCAAAGAGCACGCCGTCGCGCTCCTCCAGCTGCTCGCGCATGAGGCCGGTTTTGCGCAGGAAGCCTTCGAGTGCCTGGGGTGGCGCCGAGGCGCGGGGGCCCTTGGTCTCCTCTCGGACCGCGGCAGTTTCGGCGGGCAGGCCTCGGGCGATGAGGACGAGGCGGCGCGGGGTGGCGTAGGTCTCGACCGCCTCGGCGACGAGGCCGGCACTTGAGAGCTGCTCTAAAAAGAGACGCGCAAGGTCTTGCTGCGCCTTGGCTTGCATTCGTGCGGGTATCTCTTCGGAGAGAAGCTCGAGGAGGAAATCCGGCATATTAGCCTTTCACTCCTGCAGGCTTCGCGAAGACAGCTATTTCACCCAAAGCACCAAAGGACCAAAGAAGCCCGAGTGGCGAAGCCGCTCCATATTTTCTCATGGGCAAGGAATGAAAGGCGCTGCGCGCCGGGCCGCGAGGGACCCTTTGGTCCTTTGGTGCTTTGGGTGAAACCTTTCTCACGCCGACCACCCGTTCTTTTCCATCCAGGCTTGGCAGGCGCCTTTGGCCAGGTCCCGAACGCGGCCGATATAGGCCTGGCGCTCCGCCACCGAGATCACGCCCCGCGCCTGCAGGGTGTTGAAGATGTGGCTGGCCTTGATCGCCTGGTCGTAGGCGGGGAGCGGCAGCTTCGCCTCGATGCAGCGGGCATTCTCCTCGGCGGCGTCCCGGAAAGCACGGAACAGGGTCTCGGTGTTGGCGGTCTCGAAATTCCAGGCGCTGAACTGGCGCTCGTTCTCGAGGAAGACTTCGCCGTAGCTGACGCCCTCGTCGTTGAAGGCGAGGTCGTAGACATTGTCGACGCCCTGGACGTACATTGCGAGCCGCTCGAGGCCGTAGGTCAATTCGCCGGCGACCGGCTTGCAATCGTAGCCGCCGACCTGCTGGAAATAGGTGAACTGGGTCACCTCCATGCCGTCGCACCAGACTTCCCAGCCGAGCCCCCATGCGCCGAGCGTCGGGCTCTCCCAATCGTCCTCGACGAAACGGATGTCGTGCTTCATGAAATCGATTCCGATCTCGGCCAGCGAGCCCAGATAAAGGGCCTGGAGGTCCGGCGGGCTCGGCTTCAGGATCACCTGATATTGGTAATAATGCTGGAGCCGGTTCGGATTCTCGCCGTAGCGGCCGTCGGTCGGGCGGCGGCAGGGCTGGACGTAGGCGGCCTTCCAGGGATTGGGCCCTAGGCTGCGCAAGGCTGTGGCGGGGTGGAAGGTTCCGGCGCCCATCTCGACGTCGTAGGGCTGGAGGATCAGGCAGCCGTGACGGCTCCAATAATCGTGGAGGGTGAGGATCAGCGACTGGAAGCTGGGGGGCCGGTCCACTTGGCTTCGCACCTGCAACAAAGGGTCAGGGCGCTCTGGCGCAGGAGGCATGGAGGGTCAAGCGGAGCCGTCGCGATTGACCCTCGGCTTCAAAAGCCGCAAGAGCGATGACGACGGGCAATGTGTCGGGCGGGCGTGATATGGGCTTCAGATTGCTGACTTTTTCCAGGCCGATGTGGCTTTTGCCGCTGGCCGCGCTGGCGTCGCCCGCCTCGGCCGTTCCTTCGGGGCGGGCCGAGTCGGACAAGGACGCCGGGTCGGTCAAGGCGCCTGCCGCCCCGCAGGCCGAGCCGAGGCCGGCGCTTTGGCTGCTCGCCGACGACGACACCCGGATCTACATGTTCGGAACCATCCACGTGCTTCCGCCGGGCTTCCGCTGGCGCTCAGCGGCGCTCGACAAGGCGGTCGGCGAGTCGGCGGAGCTGGTGGTCGAGACCTATGAGGCGCCGGGCACCGAGACCAGCCCCGAGGCCACGGCGGCCGGTTTCTTCGCCAAGCAGCCGGTGCCGCTGCTCCAGCGGGTGCCGAAGAAGAAGCGCAAGCCCCTGAAGGCGGCGATCGAGGCGTCGGGCCTGCCGATGCCGATGCTCGACCGGATGCACAGCTGGGCGGCGGCGATGACCCTCGGGATCGCTCAGATGCTTTCGGAATATGGAGTGGACGATCCCGACGACGCGCCCGGAGTCGAGGATGTGCTCGAGGAAACGTTCCGGAGCGCTGGCAAGCCGATCCTGAGCGTCGAGGACGGCAATGCGGTGCTCGCCTTGATGAGCGCCCTGCCCGAAGCGGTCCAGACCCAGCTTCTGCTCGAGGCGATCGCTCCGGCGGCGGGCGGGGACGAGGACGAGGCGCAAGCAAGCGTGGGCGAGGCCGACTGGGTGGCGGGCCGGGCCGAGGCGCTCGACCTCGCGCTCGAGAAGGACTTCCCGCCGGCCTTGTTCGACGTCCTGGTGCGCCGCCGCAACGCCGCCTGGACCCTGTGGCTCGAGGAAAGGCTGAAGAAGCCGGGCACCCTGCTGTTCGCGGTCGGGGCCGGGCATCTGGCCGGGCGCGAATCCGTGCAGGCGATGCTGGCGAAGCGCGGGCTCAAGGTGAAGCGGATCGACTGACGGTTCTAATCCTCCCCGACATTCGTCGGGGAGGGGGACCGCGCGAAGCGTGGTGGAGGGGTTCTTCGAGTCAGTAAGGCCCCTCCACCATGCTTCGCATGGTCCCCCTCCCCTGCAAATGCAGGGGAGGATTGAGAAAATCCATGCCCGACACCAAGTTGCACTCAACAAGGGGAACATGATGATGGCGGCGATGGGGCTGAAGAAATGGCTGCGGCTCGCACTGGCGGGGCTGCTGCCGCTCGCTGCATGCCCGGCCGAGGCGGCGCCGGCGGCGAAGGCGGCGCGGCCGGCGATGTGGAAGGTGACCGACTCCGACACGACCCTTTATCTGTTCGGGACGATCCACCTGCTGCCGCAGGGCCAAAGCTGGCGAACCCCGGCGATGGAGTCGGCGCTCGCCGGCGCCGACGAGCTGGTTCTCGAAGTCGCCAATATCGACGACATGATGGCCTCGGCCCGGGCCATGGCCAAGCTCGGGATGTCGCCGGGCCTTCCGCCGATCGCCGAGCGGGTGCCGGAAGGGAAGCGCGCCGCGCTGAGGGCGATGATCGCCGAGAGCGGCTATCCCGAGGCGGTGTTCGACCGGCTCGAGACCTGGGCGGCGGCGCTGCCGCTGCTCGGAGTCACGTTCAAGCGGCTGGGCCTCGATCCCTCGCTGGGAGTGGAAAGCCAGATCGGCGCTCCGTTCAAGGCCGCCGGCAAGACGGTGACCGGGCTCGAGACGGTTGAGCAGCAGCTGGGCTATTTCGATACCCTCTCCGAGGATGCGCAGCGGGCGCTTCTGCTCTCGGTGGTCGAGGACAGCGCCGAGACTCGCGCGCAGTTCAAGGCGATGCTCGAGGCCTGGGCGAGCGGCGACCTGAAAGGCATCGAGCGTACCTTCGACGACGAGACCCAGATGTCGCCCGAGCTGAAGGCCGCCCTGATGAGCAGGCGCAACGCCGCCTGGGCGGACTGGCTTGCGAAGCGGATGGACAAGCCCGGAACGGTCTTCGTCGCGGTCGGCGCGGGGCATCTCGCGGGGCGGGATTCGGTTCAGACGATGCTGAAGAAGAAGGGGCTGAAGGCGAAACGGGTGCAGTGAGGCCTAAATCCTCCCCGAGATTTCTCGGGGAGGGGGACCGCGCGAAGCGCGGTGGAGGGGTTCTTCTCGGACTCGGCAAGGCCCCTCCACCATGCTTCGCATGGTCCCCCTCCCCTGCAAATGCAGGGGAGGATTTAGGCAGAACTTGCCTTTCCGGCCCCCCTCGGCTAGAGGCGCCGCTTCCCGTTCATGGTCATCCCTGGAGGCGTGAGCGCGGGTTTTATCAATCCAGCTATTGGAGACATGCAAGATGAGCGAACAGCTTACGCTGTCGGCCGAGACGCGCGAGCGGGCGGGCAAGGGAGCCTCCCGCGCAATGCGTCGCGAAGGCCGAGTCCCCGCCGTCGTCTACGGCAACA
>DASVVM010000008.1:0-8037 GCA_036386555.1 Allosphingosinicella sp. | reverse complement strand
AGATGATCGGCGGGGCGAGGAAGGCGATCGTGCTCGGCCTTCAGAAGAAGGGTGCTCCGCTCATCCCGGTCACCATCGACCCGGGCTCGCGCGACAATTTCCAGCAGCTTCTGGTCAAGGACCCGCCGGTGCCCCTGTCCGACCCGTCGCTCCCCGACGGCCACACCAATTTCTACCGGAGCGACGATGTGGCGGCCGTCGCCTATTTCTACCTGGATCGGCCGGAGAGCGTGCTGCCGCCCATCGCGCCCGGCGACGAGCGGCGCGCGGGCCTCAGATTGCCTCCGGTGAAGAAATAAATTCCTCCCCCGCAAACGCAGGGGAGGATTTAGGAAGGTCTTAGAAGCGGAAGCGGATGCCGCCCGACATGACCGATTCGTTATATCGGACGACCATCGGGAAAACCTCGCGGACGCCAGGCGCGGCGTTCGCGTAATTGACCCGCACGATGTCGGACCGGAACGGCACGTTGAGGATGTTCGTCCAGTCGAAGAAGACCGTCAGGTTTTCGTGCACATTGTAGCTGCTTGACCAGTCCAGCTTTCCGCTCGACTTCACCAGGCCCTGCAGCGTGAAGAAGTCGTCCCGGGCGTCGAGCGTCCCCTCGGGATAGCTGGTGCGGTGGTTGTAGGAGAGCCGCAGCGTGAGCGGCCCGCGTTCGTACATGCCGATGAGGTTGAAGGTCCACTTCGACACGTCGGGAATGCGGGTCCGGATCGTATCAGCGTTGCGATCCCGGGCCTGGCCGGTTGGAGCGCAGGGGTTCAATTCCGCCCGGCAGAACAGCGGGAAATCAATCTTGGCGTCGATATAGGTCGCATTGGCCTGAACGCCGAAACCGCGCGCCCAACCCGGCATGAAATCCCAGTCGAAGAAGGTGCTCATCTGGGCTTCGAAGCCGCGGATTCGACCCCTGTTCGTGTTCTCCGGAGCGGTGACCTGTATCGGTAGCCCGCTTACCGGATCGTCCTCGGGATAGCGGACGCTGCGGTTGACGATGAACCCCTTCATGTCGCGGCTGAAGGCGGCGATGGAAGCGAAACCGGTTGGCGAGAAATAATATTCGAGGCTTGCGTCGAAGTTGTTCGACCTCAAAGGCTTAAGGAAAGGATTTCCGCCCGAACCTGAAATGAAGCAGTCGGTTACCGCCGGGTTGCAATTCGGCGTCAGGCCGAGGGCAAGCCCCGGGTTGAGCTGCTCGAACAGCGGACGGGTGATCGTCTGGGTCGCGGCAAAGCGCAGCTTCAGGTTCCGATTCAGGTGAACGTTGACGTTCAGATTGGGCAGCCAGTTGGTATATTCGTTTGAAAGGTTGATCGCCTGGGCCGCAGTGTTGGGTTGCGTCCGGAATCCGCTGATCTGGTCCTGGGTCCGGACCGCGCGGATCCCGATGAGGCCGTCGACCGGAACCGGACCGTTCGGGAAATCGAACTTGACCTGCGCGTAAGCGGCCAGCGTCTCCTCGTCGATTTCGAAGTTGCGCGTCGGAACCGGAGCCGGTGGATTGGTGTCGTTGTTCTGGGATCGGTTCGGGTTAGAATCTAGCGGTATGCCCCGGTTGATATTGAACTGCCGCAATGCCTCGAGGCTCGACTGAACGCTGCCGAACGTCGGCGCAAGCCAGCTGGTCGGCGTCGGCCGGAGGTCGTCTCCGCGGAACGCGGACCGGAACAGCCGGTAATCGAGCGGAACCTGGCTGATCGGAATCTGGAACAGGCCCTCGTTATTCGCGTCCCAGTAGCGCTCGCCGTCGATCCGGCTGGCGGTGCGGGTGACGTAGCGGACGCCGGCCTGGATGGTGGGCAGCCAGTCGAACCCGGGCTCATATTCGGCGTCGAGGCGGGCCTGCCAGTCCTCGCCTTTCGCGATCAGATAGCGCTCGAAGAACCCACGATAGCGATAGAGGGCGGGGTTGGCGAAATCGACCCCGACGACCTGGAAGGTCGGCCCATTTCCGCCGGGCCGCCCGGTGAACCAGTCGACCCTGTAGTCATTGGTGCTGAGGTTGAAGTCGACGCTTTCGGCGCGCAGGTCGAAGGTGCTTTCGGTGCGGGCCAGATCGGCGGTGAGGCGCAGCGGACCTGCGTCGTAGCTTCCGCCGACGGCGAACTGATAAGTGTCGGTTTTCCGCTTCGTCGCGCCTTGCAATCCTTCCGCGCGGCGCGGCCGGTTGACGCTGCCGCTCACGATCTGGTTCGTTCCCGGCTCGAGGACGATGTTGCTGTACGTCTGGCCGCCCCACAGCGGCTGGGACCACATCTTGTCCGTGGATTCTTCGCGGAACCCTTGCCACAGGCCTTCGGCATAGATCTCCAGATCCGAGGACGGCCGCCATTGCAGTGCGCCGTTGATCGACGGCCGCCAGCGATCGGCCTCGAAATAGCGGATCTCCGGCCAGTCCGGCGAACGCGCGCCGGCAAGGTCCGCTATGAAGAAGCCGTGACGCCGGACCGAATCCTGGTAGTGAAGGCGGGTGTAGGAGAAGTTGATCAGAGCCCCGACCTCGCCCGCGCCGACGTCCCAGCGGTTGGTAATCAGCAGCTGAGCGTTCGGCTTCCATTGTTGGGACTGCTTGGGATAGTTCGCCCAGACCGAGCCCGCGATCTCGAAACCCTTGAAATCGAAGGGCCGCCGGGAACGGACGTTAATGAGTCCGGACAGGCCGGGTTCGACGAGATTCGCGGTGGAGGTCTTGAACGCCTCGACCGCGGAAATCGCGCCCGCCGGGAAATCCTGGAGAGCGACGGAGCGGGTCTCCGCTGTGAAGATCTCGCGGCTGTTGTAGGTCGTCGTGTAGTAAGTGCGGTCGAGGCCGCGCAGCAGCACCCGGCTCGCTTCGCCACCGCTCCGCTCGACCTGGATGCCGGGGATCCGCGCCGCGGTGTCCGACACGGTGATGTCCGGAAGCTTGCCGATGTCCTCGGCGACGATTGCGTCGACGATCTGCTCGGAGTTGCGCTTGATGTTTCGCGCCGACTGGAGGCTTCGGCGAAGGCCGGTCACGACGATCTCGTTCTCGTCCCCGGCGGCCGTCTCGACGGCGTCGTCCGTCTGCGGCGAGCCGGCTTCGGGATCGGCGGGCGATTCCTGGGCTTCGACACTGGTGTCGGGTGGGTTCACCGGATCGCTCTGAGCCAAAGCGGGCGTTCCGGCGAAGGCGAGGATTGCGACGGACGACGAGCACAGGACGAGTGTCTTCAGGCGCATGTCAAAGCCTCCCCATTCAAGCGAACCCTTTTGCGGGCTTCTGTGGGCCGTTTCCTACATTCACTCGGCGGAAGCTGACAAGCCATTTATCCGATTTATAGCCCGGTGTGGCCAAGCGGACGCACGACAGGTTAGGAACCGACCCCATGAACGAGCAGGCCATAAGCGAAATCGTGATCGTCGGCGGTGGAACGGCGGGCTGGATGGCGGCCGCGGCCCTGGTCCGCCTGCTCGACCGCCGTTCGCTCCGCATCACCCTCGTCGAATCCGACGAGATCGGAACGGTCGGGGTCGGCGAGGCGACCATCCCGCCGCTCATTGCCTACAACAACATGCTCGGGATCAACGAAGACGAGTTCCTCGCGGCGACCCAGGGCACCTTCAAGCTGGGCATCGAATTCGTCGACTGGGGAGCCCTGGGCGAGCGCTATTTCCATCCCTTCGGAGACCATGGCCAGGATTTCCGCGGAGTCCATTTCCACCAGCTCTACCTGCGCGAGCGCAAGCGGCGCGAGCTTCCCGCCATCGACGCCTGGTCGATGAGCGCCGCGGCGGCCGCGCTCGGCCGCTATGCCCGGCCCGGCCCCGACGCCCGCCTGCCCTTCTCGCAGCTTCTCCACGCCTTCCATTTCGACGCCGGCCTCTACGCCCGCTTCCTGCGCAAGCGGGCGGAAGCGGACGGCGTCCGGCGCGTCGAGGGGAGGATCGTCGACTCGGCGCTGGACGGGGAGAGCGGCAATGTCGAATCCGTCACCCTGGCGGACGGCACGCGGCTCGCGGGCGACCTGTTCATCGACTGCTCGGGCTTCCGCGGACTGCTGATCGAGGGCAAGCTGGCGACCGGCTACGAAGAGTGGAAAAGATGGCTCCCCTGCGACCGGGCGGTCGCCGTCCCGAGCCGCTACCCGGGCCAGCCGGACCCTTTCACGCGCTGCACCGCACGCGCCAGCGGCTGGCAATGGCGGATCCCGCTCCAGCACCGGATGGGCAACGGCCTCGTCTATTCGAGCGACCACATTTCCGACGGGGACGCCGAGGCGCTGGTGCTCGCGAACCTCGAGGGCGAGCCGCTCGCCGAGCCGCGCCGGCTCGCCTTCGTCGCCGGCCGGCGCAAGCTGGCGTGGAACCGCAACGTCGTCTCGCTCGGCCTGTCCAGCGGCTTCATCGAGCCCCTGGAATCGACCAGCATCCACCTCATCCAGAGCGGCATCGTGAAGCTCCTGGCGCTGTTTCCGGACTGCCGCTTCGATCCGGTCGAGCGCGACGAATACAACCGCCAGATGCAGGATGTGTACGAGGACGCGCGCGACTTCATCATCCTCCATTACAAGGTGACGCGGCGCGACGATTCCGACTTCTGGAATCATTGCCGGACGATGGACGTGCCGGACAGCCTCGCCCGCAAGATCGATCTCTGGCGTGCCAAGGGCCGCGTCTTCCGGGCGGGGCGCGAGCTTTTCGGCACCCCGAGCTGGGCCGCGGTCATGCTCGGCCAAGGCCTCGTTCCGGAGGACCATGAGCCCGCCGCCGACGCCCTCGATCCGGACATGATCGCCGAGGCCCTCGACAAGATGCGGCTGAGCTATTCGCGCATGGCCGAGCAGATGCCGATGCACGGCGACTTCATCGCCCGCTCCTGCAAGGCGGCCTGAACGTCATTCCGGCGACGGCCGGAATCCACGAACAGGAAGGCGACTCCAGCTCGAAGCGCGGTGTCCATGGATCCCGGATCAGGTCCGGGATGACGATACCCTCTCCAAGCCCAGCCACCGCGACATCAGCTCCAGCTCCGTCGCCAGCCTCTCCCCAGTCTCCGCCGGTGCCCCCGGCTCCAGGGTCGTCCGCTGCACCAGCAGCCGCGAGCGCTGGCGGTCCGCCTTGAGGTCGATCCGCGCGACCAGGGCCTCGTCCAGGAGGAAGGGCAGGACGTAATAGCCGTGCACCCGTTTCTCGGCGGGCGTGTAAATCTCGATCCGATAGCGAAAGCCGAACAGCTTTTCGGTGCGGGCGCGCTCCCAGACCAGGGGGTCGAAGGGCGCGAGCAGCGCCTGGCCGGCAATCCGCCGTGGACGGCGTGAATCGCGGTGGAGAAAGGCGGGCCTCGTCCAATTCTCGACGTGGACAGGCATCAACACCCCCTCTTCCACGAGCTCCGCCACGGCCAGCTTCGCCGCCTCCGGCTTGAGCCGGAAATAGTCGCGCAGCTCGATCTCCGTAGCGATGCCCAGAGCCTCGGCCGCCTTTGCGACCAGGGCGCGGCGGGCATCCGCCTCGGCCGGCGTCGGAAGCGCCAGGATCGCGGCGGGGATCACCCGCTCGGTGAGGTCATAGACCCGCTCGAAGCTCGCGCGGCGTGTCGCGGTGGTGATGAAGCCGGCCCAGAACAGCCATTCGAGAGCGCGCTTGGTATCGCCCCATTCCCACCAGCCGCCGCGGCCCCTGCCCTCCTCGAAATCGGACGCGGCGAGCGGCCCCTCCTCGCGAATGCGCTCGAGGATGGCGTCCGCGTCCGCCCGCCTTTCGCCGGCAAAGGCCTTGAGGCTCCCCCAGCCGATCTCGCCCCGCTCGGCGCTCGCCATCCGCCAGCGCAGCAGCGGATGCATCTCCAGCGGCAGAAGCGAAGCCTCGTGAGCCCAATATTCGAACAGCCGCCGCTCCCGCTTCGGCCCCCAGGCGGCCCGGTCGATCAGGTTTCGGTCGTAGGGCCCCAGCCTGGAGTAGGCCGGCAGGTAATGCGCCCGGGCCAGCACGTTGACGCTGTCGATCTGATGGAGGCCGAGCCGTTGGACCGTCCGGCGCAGATCGCGCGGCGCCACCGTCTCGGGCCGGGGACGCCCGAAGCCCTGCGCCGCAAGCGCGATCCGCCGCGCCTGGCCGAGCGACACACGCTCGGTCACGACCGCCGGTTCTTCCTCCAGATCGAGACGAGGATCAGCGAGAAGGCGGCCAGCCGGAGAAGGAACAGCCAGCTTCGCTCCTCGACCGGAATGTCGGTGAAGGCCAGCAGAGCCTGGGCGAGGCCGAGCAGCCAGAAGGCGGCCGCGAAAGCCAGGAACAGGCTTTCATGAGTCCGCCGCCAGAAGCGAAGGAAGAAGAAGCCGGCGACGAGGAAGCCCATCGTGATGGCGCCGGAGAGGAAGTCGAGCAAGGTCTCCACTTACTCCTCCAGGTCCCAGATGAAGCCGAACAGAAGCACGCCCAGAGCGGCGAGCGCGAGGAGGTAGCGGGCCAGCCGGAAATCCACGTCGGGGAGAAGGAGCAGGTCGAAGATGACGAGCAAATTGTTGGCCGCGAGGAGCAGGAAACAGAGCGCGCTCCAGAAGAGCAAGCGGGCGCCGGCGCGACGGTAGCTTCGCGCGAGAAGCAGCGCACAGGCGGCGCTGGTCAGGAAGCAGAGTCCGTAGACGGCGGTCGGGAACCAGGTCGACATCCCCTCAGTCCTTCCGCAGCCGGAAGGCGTCGGCGAAGGCCGTGATCGCCGGATTGGCCGCCGCGACGATCGTCCGCCGGACGGCGTCGGGGCTTCGCTTGTAGAGCGCCACCGCCCCCTCGACGAGCCTGTCGACATCCGAGGACGCCGGGCTGTAGCGCGCGGAGCCGTCCGCCTCGGCGATGACGAGGCCCGCCGCGGTAAGCGATTCGACACTCTGAGTGACCACCAGATCGCTCCCCCTCAGCCCCGCCACCATCTCCTCGTGCGAGCGGCCGAGCGCCGGTTCCTGCCTGAGGAAGCACAGCAATTCCAGTGCCCAGACCGAACGGAAGGTGGAGCGGATGAAGCTGGAAACGTCTTCTTGAGACGGCATTGCAGGCGGACGATCCTAGCGGCGCGCCATTTGCGCGCCTCTCATTTGTCCCCGCCCGGGCCGCCTTCTATCCGTCCACCGGCAATGGCAAGGCGGCACGCGACCTCCCCTCGGCCCTCCCGCCGAGGGCGGCTCCCGGACTGGTTAATCGCACGCTTTGCAAATTTCTGGGGTGGATTTTTTCATCCTTCGTCTATGCTCAGTTCACGGGCGGGGGCCCTAACTGGTTATTCGGGCGGGGGACGACGCACGAGGGAGTGATTTGGTGAACGTACAGGCCCCCCGCGATTTCATCGATCGCCGCCAGCTCCTCAGCGCCCTGCGCAGCTTCCGCCGCGGCGACTTCACCGTCCGGCTCGCCGAGGATCTCCCGGGCGAGGACGGCGAGATTGCTCGTCTGTTCAACGAGACCGTGTCGCTCAACGAGCAGATGACCGACGAGCTGGAACGGCTCTCCCAGGTCGTCGGCAAGGAAGGCAAGATCAGCCAGCGCGGCCGGGTCAAGGCGGCGACGGGAGGCTGGGAATCGGCGATCCGCTCGGTCAACGAGCTGATCGAGGACATGGTCCAGCCGACCGCCGAGGTCGCGCGCGTGATCGGCGCGGTCGCCAAGGGCGACCTGTCGCAGTCGATGACGGTCGAGATCGACGGCCGGCCGCTCAGGGGCGAGTTCCTCCGCATCGGCAAGATCGTCAACACCATGGTGGAGCAGCTGGCCTCCTTCGCCTCCGAGGTGACCCGCGTCGCCCGCGAGGTGGGTACGGAAGGAAAGCTCGGCGGCCAGGCGAACGTGAAGGGCGTCGCCGGCACCTGGAAGGACCTTACCGACAACGTCAACGCCATGGCGACCAACCTGACGGGCCAGGTCCGCAACATCGCCGAGGTGACCACCGCGGTGGCCTCGGGCGACCTCTCCAAGAAGATCACCGTCGAGGTGAAGGGCGAAATCCTCGAGCTGAAGAACACGATCAACGTCATGGTCGACCAGCTCAACAGCTTCGCCTCCGAGGTGACGCGTGTGGCC
>DASVVM010000007.1:0-16405 GCA_036386555.1 Allosphingosinicella sp. | reverse complement strand
GTGTCGAGCTGATGACCGGAGACGCGGATATCCATGGCTTTCTCCAGCAAAGGGCCGCGCGGATTAGGCGCCGCGGCGGCCTGAGGTCAATCGCGCCCGTCGAGCCTATGCCAGATGGGGTCGGTGAGGGTGGAAAGGAAGGCGGCGTGCGCCTGAAGCTCTTCCTCGGTCGGAGCATGGGCGCGCGGCGGCCGCACTTCGACGAGGATCAGGTCGGATTCGACCCGCGTCTCCCTGGCCTCCTCGATCCGTCGGGAGGCGATGTCGGTAAGCGTGAGGCCGATCTGGCGGCCGCCGGTCAGCTCGACATAGCATTGGGCGAGGAGCTGGGCGTCGATCAGGGCGCCGTGCCTGACCCGGAGGCTTCGGTCGACCCCGAACCGGGTGCAGAGCGCGTCGAGGCTGTGCTTCGCCCCCGGATGCCTGGATCGGGCGAGCTGCAGCGTGCAGACCATCCGGGTCAGGCAGACCAGCGGGTGGCCGCAATTGTTCAGCTCGTGGTTGAGGAATCCGAAATCGAAGCTGGCATTGTGCGCGACCAGGGGACAGTCGCCGAGGAATTCGAGCAGGTCGCCCGCCAGGTCGCGGAAGCGCGGCTTGTCGGCGAGGAAAGCGTCGGTGAGGCCGTGGACGGCCTCGGCGCCGCTCGGCATCGGCCGCTCGGGATTGAAATAGGCATGGAAGGTGCGCCCGGTCTCGACCCGGTTCCACAGCTCGACGCAGCCGATCTCGACGACCCGGTCGCCGGCGAGCGGGCTGAGGCCCGTGGTTTCCGTGTCGAAGACGATTTCCCGCATGGCTTCGACTATGAATCGGAGCCGCCGGTCAGGCAAGCGAGGATGCGCCGAACCGCTCGTCGCGTTTCATCCAGGGACCCGCCGGTCGGAATGACGAAATCGGCGCGGGCGCGTTTTTGGTCATCGGGCAGCTGGCGGGCGAGGATTCGCTCGAATTTCTCTGGAGTCATGCCGAGGCGGGCGAGGACGCGCTGGCGCTGCACGTCGGCAGGCGCCGAGACGACTGCGATCCTGTCGACCTGGGCGGAACCGCCGGCTTCGAACAGGAGGGGGATGTCTAGGACGACCAGAGGCGCGGCGGCATTGGCGGCAAGAAAGACCTCGCGCTCCCGGGCCACGGCCGGGTGAACGAGCGCCTCGAGCCGCCGAAGCGCCTCCGGCTCGCCGAGCACCCGCTCCGCCAGGGCACCGCGATTCACGCCTCCCGGCCCCGTCGTGCCGGGGAAATGCGCCTCGATCTCCTCGACAAGCGCACCTTCGGGCCCCTGCAGCCGGTGCACGGCGGCATCGGCGTCGAACACCGGCACCCCCTCGTCGGCGAACATCTTCGCGACCGTGGACTTGCCCATGCCGATCGAGCCGGTGAGGCCGACAGTGATCATGACGTGAGCATTTCGCGTAGCTCGGTCTCCGAGTCGAAGGGCGCTTCGACTCCAAAAAAGTGGCGGAATGCGAGCGCCGCCTGCCGGAGGAGGATCGACAGGCCGTCGACTGTCGAAAAACCGCGAGAAAGGGCGGCCGTCACAAGCTCCGTCCTTACCGGGGCGTACACGAGATCGATGACTGGGGACGAAACGTCGGTGAGGTTTGCCGGCAGCGGCGGGAAACCCTGCATTCCCAGGCTGCTCGCATTCACCACCAGTCCGGTCGCCGGCAACGACGCGTCGAGCGGACGGCAGGAGCCCCGCAAACCCAGCTCGCGCAGGACCGCGTTTCCCCTCTCGACGCTTCGGTTGAAGAGGGCCACCTCGACATCCCCACCTTCGGCCTTGAGGGCCGCCAGGACGGCGCGGGCAGCGCCGCCCGCGCCAATCACCGACATCGGCTGCCCGAACAGGGCGGCCTCTCTGGCATATCCCGCGAGCTCGGGCCGCAGCGCCTCCATATCCGTATTGTAACCGATGAACCCGTCAGGCTTTCGGACCAAGGTGTTCACGGCTCCCGCGACCAGCGGCTCATGCATCAGCTGATCGGCGAACGACACCGCCATTTCCTTATGGGGAATCGTGACGTTGCAGCCGCGCCAATCCGGGTCCCGGCGGCGGCGGGTGAAATAATCGGACAGCCCTCCCGCGGTGACCTGGACAGCTCGATATTCTCCCTTTCTCCCCAGCCTGCGAAGCCAGAAATTGTGAATGAGGGGCGACTTGGAATGGGAGACCGGATCTCCGATCACCTCGGCATAGGGGATGCCCATCAGAGCCTACCCGGATTCCTCCCCGAGCTTGTCTCGGGGAGGGGGACCGCGCGAAGCGCGGTGGAGGGGAAATACGGAGTCTGCATTACCCTCCACCACGACGCTTCGCGCCGCGGTCCCCCTCCCCCAGGCAAGCTGGGGGAGGAATGATTGCGAGGTAAGCGGAGATATGTAAAAGCAATTAAAAGTTGGTCGTCTATGCTCAAAAAGGTTGCGCCCAGGCCGCGTTCCGGCGCCGTCGCCCAGTCGCGCCGACTTCGCCGGCGAATGAGCCTTCCCGAAATCCTCCTCTGGCGCGAGTTGCGCGACCGCCCGGGCGGGCTCAAATTCCGCCGCCAGCATCCCAGCGGTCCCTATACGCTCGACTTCTACTGCAACGACGCGCGGCTGGCGATCGAGGTGGATGGGGAAGCGCATGAGCACGGCGATCGGCCGGAGAAGGATTTGGCTCGCGATGCATGGCTGGCCGAGGCCGGAATAGAGACGTTGCGCATGCCCGCGATCGATGTCCTGCATGATCTGGAATCGGTCCTGCGAACCATCCTCAGCCAAGCGACCGAGCGCCTGCCTCCAAATCACCCGGCGAGGCGGAGCCGTTCCTGAATTCCTCCCCGAGCTTGCTCGGGGAGGGGGACCGTCCGAAGGACGGTGGAGGGGGAGTCCGGACTCTCCAATGCCCCTCCACCACGGCGCTTCGCGCCGCGGTCCCCCTCCCCGAGGCAAGCTCGGGGAGGAATTGCGCGATAACGTCACGTCTTCAGCAGCCCGCGCTCGCGCAGGTAGCCGAGCAATGGGAGAAGAGGCATTCCGAGGATGGCGAAATGGCTGCCCTCGATCCGGTCGAACAATTGCGCGCCCGGACCTTCGATCCGGTAGCCGCCGACGCTCCAGCGGATATGATCATATTCCCGGTCGAGATAGCGTTCGAGAAAGGAGTCGCTGAACGGCCGCATGGTCAGGACCACCGTCTCGCACTGCCACCAGATCGCCTCCCCGCCCTCGGCAAGCACGGCGGCGGAGTGGAGGCGGTGCGTATCCCCTCTCAACGAGACGAGCTGCCCGCGCGCCTCGTCGCGTGAAGCGGGCTTGCCGAGGATGGTGCCGTCGCCGCGTTCCAGCACCTGGTCCGATCCGAGGACGAGATCGCCCTCCTCCGCCCGGACCGAAAGCGCCTTCAACTGGGCCAGCTCCTCGGCCACGCCCCGCGCATCGAATCCGGCGCCCCAAAGCCCGGCCTTCGCCGCCGCCTCGTCCAGCTCCGCCTCGACCGTCTCGAACGGCACGCCCGCCGCCTCGAGCATTTGCCGCCGGGCGGCGCTCTTCGAGGCGAGGAGGAGCCTCACCCGCCTTCCACCGTCGCAGCTGCGGCATCGTGCCGCTCGTTGCAGAGCTTCACGATGGCGAAGGCGGTCTCCTCGATCGAGCGGCGGGTGACGTCGATGACCGGCCAGTCGTTGTCGGCGAAGATCCGACGGGCGAAAGCGAGCTCCGCGTTGACTGCCTCGATGTCGACATAGTCGGTTTCCGGGGCCTGGTTGAGAGCAAGAAGCCGGTTGCGCCGGATCTGGACCAGGCGATCGGGATTGGTCGTGAGCCCCACGACCAGCGGGTGAACGAGCGAGAAAAGCGAAGGCGGGGGCGGCGCCTCCGGGACGAGCGGAATGTTGGCCACCTTGAAGCCGCGATTGGCGAGATAGATGGAGGTCGGGGTCTTGGACGTTCGCGACACCCCGGCGAGGACGATATCGGCCTCCTCCCAATTGTCCGAGCCGATGCCGTCGTCATGGGCGATCGAGAATTGGATCGCGTCGACCCGCGCGAAATAAGCCGCGTCGAGCGCATGCTGGCGGCCCGGCCGGCCGGCCGCTTCCCGGCCGAGAACCGCCGAAAGCGCGTGGGTCACCGGATCGAGGGCGGCCACCGCGTGGATGCCGCGGCGGCGGGTCTTCTGCTCGAGGTCGCGCCTCAGCATATTGTTGACCAAAGTGTAGAGGACGAGGCCGGGCCGCCGCTCGACATCGTCGAGGACCCGGTCGAGATGGCCTTCCGAGCGCACCATCGGCCACAAATGGCGGCGGACCTCGACACCCTCGAACTGGGCGAGGCAGGCATTGGCGATAACCTCCAGAGTCTCGCCGGTCGAATCCGACAGGAGATGGAGGTGGAGCAGGGTCAACCCCGGACGCGCCTGTGGATAAGCATGTGGGAATCGCTAGCTCAAGCCTCGGGAGCGTTGCAAGCACAGGCTTTGCCCCCGCAATCCGCTTTTCCGTCCACAGAGTCGCAAAGGTTAACAAGTCGTTGACGGGGCGCTGTGGAAAGCGGGGATGGACGGCGCGAATCCGCGGGCTTCCGCCAACCGTCCAGAGTCAAGCTGTTTGCAAAATCGGGCGAAGCCAATAAACCCCGCGACGCGCCTTCCTACAACCTACAACTGACTCTCTTTATATATAAGATTCTTATAGAGAGTAGAGCGGAGCCCTCGCCCTCATGGCCGTCGCCGACAAGCCTCTGCTCCACGTGCTAAATGGCGGGAAAGCCGAGAAAACTCCGCTCTGGCTGATGCGCCAGGCGGGCCGCTACCTGCCCGAATACCGGGCGCTGAGGGCGGAGAAGGGCGGCTTCCTCGACCTGGTCCAAGATCCGGACGCGGCGGCCGAGGTGACTCTCCAGCCGATCCGCCGCTTCGGCTTCGACGGAGCGATCCTGTTCTCGGACATCCTCATGGTGCCCTTCGCTTTGGGCCAGGACCTGCGCTTCGAGGCCGGCGAGGGTCCGCGGCTGTCGCCCACTCTGGTCGACTCCGCGCTGGCCGGGCTCGACTCGGTGCCGGGGCGTCTGGAGCCGGTCTACCGGACTGTGGAGAAAGTCGCGAAGTGTCTCCCGGAAGCCACGACATTCCTCGGTTTCGCGGGCAGCCCATGGACGGTCGCCACCTATATGGTCGCGGGCCAGGGCAGCAAGGACCAGGGGGAGGCGCGACGGCTCGCCTACGGGGATCCGGCGGCCTTCCAGGCGATCGTCGACGCTATCTCCGGCCTCACCGTGGACTATCTCTCCCGCCAGGTCGAAAGCGGAGTCGAAGCCGTACAATTGTTCGACAGCTGGTCCGGAAGCCTGTCGCCGGCGCAGTTCGAGCGCTGGGTGATCGCGCCGACGGCCGCGCTGGTTGCGGCCTTCAAGGCCAGGCATCCCGACACGCCCGTCATCGGCTTTCCCAAGGGTTCCGGAGGCAAGCTCGCGGCCTATGCACTCGAGACCGGCGTCGACGCGATCGGCCTCGACGAGACCGTCGACCCGGCCTGGGCGGACAAAGCGCTTCCGCCGGGCCTGCCCGTCCAGGGCAATCTCGACCCGCTCGCTCTCATCGCGGGCGGCGAGGCGCTTGAAACCGCTGTGGCGCGCATCCTATCTAGCCTGGCGGGGCGACCGCATATCTTCAACCTGGGGCATGGCATCTTGCCGGACACGCCGATCAGCCACGTCGAGAAGCTCATCGAGCTGGTGCGCGCGTGACCGATGCCCTCGCGACGGCCCTCAGCTTGACCTACGCCTGGCTCAAGGCCGGCCATGTCATCTTCGTGATCTTCTGGATCGCGGGGTTGTTCATGCTTCCCCGCTTCTACGTCTATCACCAGGAAGCGGCGCCGGGCTCGGCGGAGGAGAAGAGGTGGATCGAGCGCGAGCGCAAGCTCAGGCGCATCATCATCACCCCGGCGATGATCCTGGTCTGGATCCTCGGCCTCTCGCTGGCTTGGACGACCCAGGTCTGGACGATGGGCTGGTTCCAGGCCAAGTTCATCCTCGTCGTCGCCCTCTCCGCCTATCACGGCTGGATGGTCGGCTACGGCCGCAAGCTGGCCCGCGGCGAGCGGCCGCTGAGCGGCCGGGGCCTGAGGATGATGAACGAGGTTCCCGGAATCGCGGTCGTGCTGATCGTGGTGCTTGTGATCGTGAAGCCTTTTTGACGGCCCAGGCAGGCCGTCGTCCCGGCGAAAGCCGCGATCTCGGGAGGCCCGCCGAGACTTCTCGACCTGGGGTCCCGGCTTGACGAGGGGCTTCTCGAACAATTCCTCCCCGAGCGAGCTTGGGGAGGAATTACCGGGATGATAGTTGACTTGAAAAATCGCGGAGCCTAACGCCCCTACAGTCGTTCGCCTGCCGTCCGTGCAGGCAATCCCAGCCGCCAAAATCCGAACATCCGCGCGGTCTGTCGACAATCCCAATATCCGAGTAACTTCTCCATGCATCTCAAAGACCTGAAGCAGAAATCCCCCGCCGACCTCGTCGCCATGGCCGAGGGCCTCGGAATCGAGGGCGCCTCGACCCTGCGCAAGCAGGAGCTGATGTTCTCGATCCTCAAGGTCCAGGCCGAGAATGGCGAGGAGATCATGGGCCAGGGCACGATCGAAGTGCTGCCCGACGGATTCGGCTTCCTGCGCTCGCCCGAGGCCAATTATCTCGCCGGACCCGACGACATCTACGTCGCGCCCAACCAGGTGCGCAAATTCGGCCTGAGGACCGGCGACACGGTCGAGGGCGAGATCCGCGGCCCCAAGGACGGGGAGCGCTATTTCGCCCTCGTCCGCCTCGCTCAGGTCAATTACGACGATCCCGACGCCGTCCGCCACCGGGTCAATTTCGACAACCTCACCCCGCTCTACCCGGACGAGAAGCTCACCCTCGACAGCGCCGACCCCACGGTGAAGGACAAGTCGGCGCGGGTGATCGACATCATCTCGCCGCAGGGCAAGGGCCAGCGCGCGCTGATCGTCGCTCCGCCCCGCACCGGCAAGACCGTCCTCCTTCAGAACATCGCCCGGGCGATCACCGACAACCATCCCGAGGTCTTCCTCATCGTCCTGCTCATCGACGAGCGGCCGGAGGAGGTGACCGACATGCAGCGCTCGGTGAAGGGAGAGGTGATCAGCTCGACCTTCGACGAGCCCGCGAGCCGCCACGTCCAGGTCGCCGAGATGGTGATCGAGAAGGCCAAGCGCCTCGTCGAGCACAAGAAGGACGTCGTCATCCTTCTCGACTCGATCACGAGGCTCGGCCGCGCGTACAACACGGTGGTGCCGAGCTCCGGCAAGGTGCTGACCGGCGGCGTCGACGCCAACGCCCTTCAGCGGCCCAAGCGCTTCTTCGGAGCCGCCCGCAACATCGAGGAGGGCGGCTCGCTCTCGATCATCGCCACCGCCCTGATCGACACCGGCTCCAAGATGGACGAGGTCATCTTCGAGGAGTTCAAGGGCACCGGCAATTCCGAGATCGTCCTCGACCGCAAGGTCAGCGACAAGCGCATCTTCCCCTCATTGGACGTCGGCAAGTCCGGCACCCGCAAGGAGGAGCTGCTCGTCGACCAGGCGACCCTCTCCAAGATGTGGGTGCTTCGCCGGATCCTCATGCAGATGGGCACGGTCGACGCGATGCAGTTCCTTCTCGACAAGATGAAGGACGCCAAGTCCAACGAGGATTTCTTCGCCTCGATGAACCAGTAAGCCCGCGGGAGGCCTTCGAATGTTGATCGACCTTCTGATCGCCGCCCACGGCGCCGCGGCCCCGGTCGGGATCGGCGGAATCTGGGACGCCATCGTCACCGATTTCTCGAAGCTCGACACGGCCGCGGCCTGGGTGGTCTTCGGCCAGGTGCTGATGATCGACATCATGCTCGCGGGCGACAATGCGATCGTCGTCGGAGCGCTCGCCGCCGGCCTTCCGCCGGACCAGCGCCGCAAGGTCATCCTGATCGGGATCATCGCCGCCTTGGTGCTTCGGATCGCCTTCGCCCTGGTCGTCACCCAATTGATGCAGATCGTCGGCCTGACCTTCGCGGGCGGACTTCTTTTGCTGTGGGTGAGCTGGAGGATGTGGCGCGAGCTTCGCCATTCCGGCCAGTCGGGCGGCTCTCCCGAAGTGTCGGGCGACGAGGACAGCGGCCTCAAGCCCGCCAAGAGCTTCGCCGCGGCCGCCTGGGCGGTGGCCGTGGCCGACGTCTCGATGAGCCTCGACAACGTGCTGGCGGTGGCCGGCGCGGCGCGCGAGCATCCCGGGATCCTGATCATCGGCCTGCTGCTCGCCGTCGCCCTGATGGGCGTCGCCGCCAACATCCTCGCCAAATATATCGAGCGCTACCGCTGGATCGCCTGGATCGGCCTGCTGGTCATCATCTACGTCGCCGGCAAGATGGTCTACGAAGGCTTCGTCGACCCGGCCGTGGGGCTGGGGACCCTGTTCAGCTAACCCGTCATCCGGCGAAAGCCGGGACCTCGGGAGACGCGCCGAGACTTCTCCTCCCGGGATCCCGGCCTTCGCCGGGATGATGGGTTACGGAATCAGCACCGTCGACCCCGTCGTCGCCCGGGCCTCGATCGCACGGTGGGCGTCGGCGGCCTTGAGCAGGGGGAAGGTGGCGCCGATCCGGATCTCGACGGCGCCTTTCTCGATCATCTCGAACAGCCGCGCCGCCGAGGCCGCCATCTCCTCCGCGCTCCTGCAATAATCCGCCAGCGTCGGCCGGGTCGCGAAGATCGAGCCTGCGCCGAGCAGGTCGAGCGCGGTGAAGGGCGGCACCGGCCCGGAGGCGTTGCCGTAGGTGACAAGCAGGCCGCGCCGGGCGACCGAGCCGAGCGACGCCTTCCAGCTCGCCTCGCCGACCCCGTCGAGGACGACCGGAACCCCCTGCCCGCCGGTCAGCGGCCGGACCTCCGCCGCCAGTTCCTCCATCGGGCAGCATAAGGCATGGTCGGCGCCGAGGTCGGCCGCCAAAGCCGCTTTCCGGCTGTCGCCGGCATGGGCGATGACGGTGGCCCCGATCGCCTTCAGCCATTGGACGAGGATCGAGCCCATGCCCCCCGCCGCTGCGTGGACCAGGACGGCCTGCCCCGCCTCCACCCGGGCGCAGCGCTCGATCAGATATTCGGCCGTGCAGCCCTTCAGCATCGCCGCCGCCGCGTCCTCGGACCGGATCGAATCGGGCAGCTTCACCAGCTTGTCGGCGGGAATCGTCCGATGGGTGGCGTAGGAGCCGAGCGGGCCGGTGAAATAGCCGACCCGACTGCCTTCCCTGAACCCGGCGACCTCCTCCCCGACTGCCTCGACTATGCCGGCGCCCTCCCCGCCCAGGCCGGAGGGCAAAGGCAGCTTGTACAGGCCCGAGCGATGATAGGTGTCGATGAAGTTGAGCCCGACCGCCTCGTTGCGGACCAGCACCTCGCCCGGCCCCGGCCGGGGCACGTCGATATGCTCGGCCTCGAGGATTTCGGGGCCGCCGGTCTGGCGGAGGATGAAGGCGTAGGGATCGGTCATGACGCTGTTCGCGCAAGCGCCGGCCAGGCGCGGATGGTTCCGACGGCGTAGGTGATTCCGTAGACGAGGACGATCAGCGAGCTCCACAAGGTGAAGGCGTCGACCAAATTGGGATTGACGGCGAGCAGAGGCAGCAGGACCAGGCCGCGCAGCAGGTAGATCGCGCTGATGACGACCAGTCCCGTGCGGAGCAGAGGCAGCCGCCGGATCTGCCCAGCGCCCGACAGCGCATAAGCCGACCATGCCGCCAGTGCCGCGGCGATTCCGAACGTCATCAGAGCAGGGACCGGCGACCCTCGCTCCGCCATCCGCGCCATCTCTTCGCCGGCTCCGAAGAAACGATACCAATCGGGCCCGCCGGCGATCACGGCGAGATGAAGGATCGCCGCGATCGCGCTGAGCAGGGCGGCCGCGAGCAGCCAGCGCTTTCCGGGCCGGCTCATTGGAGATTCTGCGCGAAGAATTCCTCCGTCCGCTTGTCCGCCAGCCGCGCCGCTTCCTCGCTGCGTCGCTGGCCCATCTCCGCCGCGAAGCCGTGGTCCTCGCCGGGATAATCGTGGAGGGTGACCCGGGGATGATCGTCCAGCGCTTCGTGCATCGTCCGCTGGGTCGCCTCGTCGACGAAATGGTCGGCGCCGGCGATGTGGAGCATCAGCGGCCTGGCGATGGCGTTCCTCTCGTGGAGGATGCCCGGCAGTCCTACCGCATAATAGCCGACGCTGGCGTCGGCGTCGGTGCGCGCCGCCGCCATGTAGGCCAGCCGGCCGCCGAGGCAGTAGCCGACGATTCCGACCTTGCCGCCCTCCCCCAGGCGGGCCCGGGCGGCGCGGATCGTCGCCTCGATGTCGACCACGCCCTGGTCCTGGTCGAAGCGGCCCATCAGCTCGAGCGCTCGGCTGAACTCGTCGGGCACGTCCGGATCGAGCTCGACTCGGGGCTCGAGCCTCCAGAACAGGTCGGGGGCGAGGGCGAGATAGCCCTTTTCCGCCCAGGCGTCGCATTTGCGCCTGATGCCTTCGTTGACCCCGAAGATCTCCTGGATGACGACGATCGCCGCCCGGGGCGCCCCTTGCGGCTCCGCGGCATAGGCGTCGAAGCCTTCGTCCCCTTCGAGCGTGTCGATCCGGATCGTCCCCATGTCGGCTCCTCCTTGTCTCGGGCGGCGCTTCTATACACATAGCTCGCAGACCAGCGGAAGGACCGGCCATGAAGATCAGCGTCGACGTCGACTGCACCCCCGAGGAGGCCCGCCGCTTCCTCGGCCTTCCCGACCTCACTCCGGTGCACGAGGCCTATGTTAAGCGGATGACCAAAGCGGCGAGCGACGGCCTCACCGCCGAATCGGCCGCCGAGATGATGAAGGCCTGGGGGCCGATGAACGAGGCCGGACTGGCGATGTGGCGCTCGATGCTGGAAGGGATGAGCGGGAAGAAGGCGTGAGGCTGACGGGGGAAGGAAGCCGTGATCGACACCATCTTCGCCTTGTCTTCCGGAAGCCCGCCCGCGGCCCTGGCGGTGGTGCGGATCAGCGGACCGCAGGCGGACTCGGCGCTCGAAGCGCTGGCCGGCCGGCTGCCGCTCCCGCGCAGGGCCATATTTGCAACCTTGAATTGGCGCGGCGAGCCGCTCGACCGCGCCCTCGTCCTCCGCTTCCCCGGGCCGGACAGCGCCACCGGCGAGGATGTGGCCGAGCTTCACCTGCACGGCGGCCGGGCGGTGGTGGCGGCCGTCCTGGAGGCTCTGGCCGGGCAGGACGGTCTCCGGCCCGCCGAACCGGGCGAGTTCACCCGCCGAGCCTTCGAGAATGGCCGGATCGACCTCGCCGAAGCGGAGGGCCTGGCCGACCTGCTCGCCGCGGAGACCCGTTCGCAGCGCCGGGCCGCCTTGGCGATGGCGGGCGGGGCGCTCAGCCGAAAGGTCGAGGCATGGCGTCAGCGGCTGCTCGCGCTGGCGGCAGCGCTCGAGGCGGCGCTCGATTTCTCGGACGAGGGCGAGGTCGGCGAAGCCTGGCCGCCGGGCTGGGCCGAGAACGTGGACTCACTGGCCGCCGATATTGAGGCCCTGCTCGCCCGTCCGCCGGCCGAGCGGCTTCGGGACGGAATAAGAGTGGTCATATCGGGTCCGCCGAACGCAGGAAAGTCCAGTCTTCTCAATATGTTAGCTCAGAGGGAGGCGGCGATAACCTCGGCCGTCCCGGGGACCACGCGCGACCTGATCGAAGCGCCGACTTCGATCGCGGGCATAGCCTATCTGCTGATCGATACGGCCGGCCTGCGCGACAGCGGCGACGAAGTCGAGACGATCGGCGTCGAGCGCGCCCGGGCAAGCGTCGCCACGGCCGACCTGATCCTGTGGCTGGGGGCTTCCCCGGATGCGCCCGATCCGAAGCGGACGATCCGCGTTCAATCGAAATGCGATCTCGAGGGCGCAGCCGACCCGGGAGCGGACGTTCAAGTGTCGGCCGCGACCGGCGAGGGGATCGAGACCCTGGTCTCGGCAATGGCGGAGCGCTCGCTCGCTTTGTTGCCGGCCGAAGGTGAGGTCGCCGCTAATGCCCGGCAGCGCGAAGCCATCGCCAACGCCGCCGCTCATCTGCGAGATGCCCGCGCGCCCGACATGCTGATCGCCGCCGAGGCGCTCCGCCAGGCGCGGGTGGAGCTGGACCGGGTCACGGGCCGCGCGGGGGTCGAGGACATGCTCGACATGCTGTTCGGACGCTTCTGCATCGGCAAGTAGCAGCTGTTCTGCGGTGGGCCGTCAGGATTTGGATTTCGCACAAAGATCACTAAGGCACAGAGTCCGCGAAGCGCAGCGGCAAGGCCGACGCAAAGCGAGCAAATGAGGGCGACTTTGTTTCACGTGGAACATATAGAGCGGGCGCAATGAATCGGGACTTCGACATCCTCGTGGTGGGGGGCGGCCATTCCGGCTGCGAGGCGGCGGCGGCCGCCGCGCGGATTGGCGCGCGGGTGGCGCTGGTCAGCTTCTCCAGGGAGCAGATCGGAGCGATGTCGTGCAACCCGGCCATCGGGGGGCTCGGCAAGGGCCACCTCGTCCGCGAGGTCGACGCCTTCGACGGGCTGATCGCCCGGGCCGCCGATGCGGCGGGTATCCACTATCGAATGCTCAATGCCAGCAAGGGCGCTGCCGTGCGCGGGCCACGGGTCCAGGCCGATCGCCGCCTCTACAAGGCCGCCATCCACCGCATGCTCGACGCCCAGACCGGTCTGGAGATCGTCGAGGGGGAGGCCGCGGCGTTGCGGCTCGAGGGACGGCGCGTGACCGGGCTCGACCTCGCCGACGGCGGCCGGCTCGCCGCAAAGGCGGTCGTCCTGGCCACCGGCACATTCCTCGGAGGCAAGCTTCATTTCGGCAGGAAGAGCGTCGCCGGCGGCCGGGTCGGCGAGCGCGCCGCGACCAGGCTGGCGGCGCAGCTTCGCGAGCTCGGCCTGCCGCTGGCGAGGCTGAAGACGGGGACTCCGCCCCGGCTCGACGGCCGCACCATCGACTGGGCGGCGCTCGAACGCCAGGAATCGGACGGCGGCTCCTGGACGATGTCGCCGATGACCGCCGCCCGGCCGGCGCCCCAGCTCTTCTGCTCGATCACCCGGACCAACGCCGGCACTCACGCGATCATCCATGCCAATCTCGATCGCTCGCCGCTCTTCGCCGGGGATATCGAAGGCGTCGGCCCGCGCTACTGCCCGTCGATCGAGGACAAGGTCCACCGCTTCGCCGACCGCGACGGTCACCAGGTCTTCCTCGAGCCCGAGGGTCTGGACGATGGAGCAATCTATCCGAACGGGATTTCCACCTCGCTCCCCGAGGACGTGCAGCTGGCCATGGTCAGGTCGATGGCGGGGCTGGAGCGGGCGAGGATCCTCCAGCCCGGCTATGCGGTGGAATATGACCATGTCGATCCCCGGATCCTCGAGCCCACCCTGGCCGTGCGCGACGTGGAGGGCCTCTACCTGACCGGCCAGATCAACGGCACGACGGGCTATGAGGAAGCCGCCGCCCAGGGCCTGGTCGCCGGCGCCAACGCCGCCGCCTGGGCCGCGGCGCGCCCGCCCGTCCTGTTCGACCGGAGCGAGAGCTACGTTGGAGTCATGGTCGACGACCTCATTCTGCAAGGTGTGACCGAGCCCTATCGGATGCTCACCGCGCGTGCGGAGTTCCGGCTTCGGCTTCGCGCCGACAATGCGGAGGCGCGGCTGACCCCGCAGGCCATTGAGGCGGGCCTGGTCGGACCGGGCCGGCGTGCGCATTTCGAGGCCCGGCAGGCCCGGCGTGGAGCCATAGAGCGGCATCTCGGCGCCGTGCGGAGTGGAGCCGAGCTCAGGAATTCCGGGATCGACGTCGTCGACGACGGCCGCCGCCGCCCGCTCTCCGATTGGCTGCGATTCCCGGAGATGGACGCGCCGGGGCTCCTAGCGCTGGTTCCCCGGCTCGAGGACTTCCCCCGCCGCCTCGTCGAGGAAGCGGCGGAGGACCATCGCTACGCCCCCTATGTCGAACGCCAGCAGGCGGAAGTGACACGGCTTCGAAGCGACGAGAACGTCCGTATCCCGTCCCATATCGACTATTCGGCGATCGCCGGGCTCTCGCTGGAGATGGTCGAGCGGCTGAACGCCGCGCGGCCGTCGACGCTTGGTGCGGCGCGGCGAATCCGGGGGATCACCCCGGCGGCGCTCGCGGCGATCCTGGTTCATTCGAGGCGCAAAGCGGCCTGATGGACGAGGCCGAGGTCAAGGCGCAGCTCGATGTTTCACGTGAAACAATCGAGCGGCTGGACGCATTCGCCAGCCTGCTTCGCTCTGAAAATGAACGTCAAAACCTCGTCTCCAAGGCATCCCTGGAGAATCTTTGGGAGCGCCACATCCTCGATTCGGCGCAACTCGTCCGATTTGCGCTGCCAGAGGCCCGCAACTGGCTGGATTTAGGAACGGGGGCGGGCTTTCCAGGGCTGATGATACCGCTTTTCCATCCCGCCTCCGTCGTCCTGGTGGAATCGCGGAAGCTCCGGGCCGACTTTCTTCGCGCCGCAGCATCCACGCTCGGCATTGCAGCAAAGGTGGAAATCCTTTGCTCGAGGCTGGAAACGGTGCCGGACCGCGCCTTCGAGGTGATCAGCGCCCGCGCCTTCGCCCCTTTGCCCAGGCTGCTCGCCCTCGCCGAGCGCTTTTCCACGCCCGGAACCGTCTGGATCCTTCCAAAGGGCCGAAATGCCAAGTCCGAACTAGAAGCGGCGCGATCTTCGTGGCAGGGTGATTTCCGTCTCGAACCGAGCCTCACCGACGCCGAAGCCCAGATCGTCGTCGCCACCCGGGTTCGCCGCAAACCGAGGGGAAGATCTTGATCCGTATCGCGGTCGCCAACCAGAAAGGCGGAGTCGGCAAGACGACGACGGCGATCAACCTCGCCACCGCGCTCGCCGCCACCGGCTGGCGGGTGCTTCTGATCGACCTCGACCCGCAGGGCAATGCCTCCACCGGCCTCGGGATCGGCCAGGCGCTCCGGGACCGGTCCAGCTACGACGTTCTCACCGGCGGAGCGACGCTCGAGGAAGCGGTGGTTCCGACCAAGGTGCCGAGGCTCGACCTCGTGCCCGCGACGGTCGACCTCTCCGGCGCCGAGATCGAGCTCGTCGCCTTGGAAGAGCGCACCCATCGGCTCGACAACGCGCTCGACTCGGCCGCGAGCCGCTGGGACGTCTGCCTGATCGACTGCCCGCCGAGCCTTGGCCTGCTGACCATCAACGCCCTGGTCGCGGCCCAGTCGATCCTGGTCCCGCTTCAGACGGAATTCTTTGCTTTAGAAGGGCTTAGCCAGCTTTTGCAGACGATCGAGCGGATCCGGGCCAGGTTCAACCCGGAGCTTTCCATCCTCGGAGTCGCACTGACCATGTTCGACCGCCGCAACAACCTCTCCTCCCAGGTCGCCGACGACGTCCGCGCCTGCCTGGGCAAGGTGGTGTTCGAGACGGTGATCCCGCGCAACGTCCGACTCTCGGAAGCCCCGAGCCACGGCATACCCGCGCTCATCTACGACCATCGCTGCCCGGGCTCGGAAGCCTATATCGCTTTGGCCCGCGAGCTGATCGGCCGGCTCCCCAAGGCGGCGGCGGCGGCATGAGCGACGACACCCCCGCTCGCAAGCGCCCCTCCGGCCTCGGCCGCGGCCTCTCCTCGCTGCTCGGCGAGGTCGCCCAGGAAGCGCCCGTCTCCGGAGGCGCCCAGCCCGCGCGGGGCGGCATACAGATGATGCCGGTGTCGTCGATCGAGCCGCATCTCGACCAGCCCCGCCGCCATTTCGACGAGGAGGCGCTCGACGAGCTCGCCGCGTCGATCGAGCAGCGCGGCCTGATCCAGCCGATCGTCGTCAGGCCGCACGGCCACCGCTACCAGATCGTCGCCGGCGAGCGGCGCTGGCGGGCGGCGCAGCGCGCCCGGCTCCACGAGATCCCGGTCATCGTCCGGGATTTCGACGATGCCGAGACTCTCGAGGTCGCGCTCCTTGAGAATATCCAGCGCCGGGACCTCAATGCGATCGAGGAGGCCGAAGGCTACCGGCGGCTGATGGACGAATATGGCCATAGCCAGGACGCGCTCAGCAAGCTCGTCTGGAAGAGCCGGAGTCACATCGCCAACCTCTTGAGATTGCTCGGCCTTCCGGAGGGGGTGAAGCAGCTGGTCGCGACCGGCCAGCTGAGCATGGGCCACGCCCGCGCGCTGATCGGCTCGGCCGACCCCGAGGCGCTGGCCCGGGAGGTGATCGACCGCGGGCTTTCGGTTCGCGAGGCCGAGAAGCTCGCCCGGTTCGGCAAGCCCGGCCGCGAGCGCCAGGGCCGGCTCGAGATCAAGGGCGCCGGGGCCGACATCGA
>DASVVM010000006.1:0-9490 GCA_036386555.1 Allosphingosinicella sp. | reverse complement strand
CGCGCTGAACCTCGATGAGGTTCGGCATTTCGGAGACTTCGTGGATGTTGCCGAAGATCTTGCGGATGCGCTTGGATGCCATCGAGCGGTTTTCGCTGGCCCGGGCCGTCTTGGTCGCCATGGAGATGTGTCTCGCCTTTTTCCGTCATCCCGGCGGAAGCCGGGACCTGTTTGTCGCTGGCCTCATCCCCTGAGCGGGGGCGAAACCCGATGCGGCGGGCGCAGAAGACGCAAAAAGCCGCGAGTCCCCGTACTTGGAACCGCAGCTTCAGCGTCTTGAAAACCCCTTGTCGATCAATGCTTTGAACGCGCTGCGCGACGGCGCGTCCTGTTCCGATACGATGGGGTGTGGGCGCTAGATAGGATTGTGAGGGGCGCGGGTCAAGCGGTAGGCGACGTTATTCCGCATTCGCGCCCATCGTCGGTGGCTCGAAACTCCTCGATCAGGTCCCTCACATCCGACATCGCTTTGAGCTCTTTCGCGAGGTCCGCACGAGTATCGGCAACTGCCTCGTCGTCTCCCAGGTTTCGTTGGCGGCGTGGGAAAGCGCTTTTAGCCGGACAAAGGCGACGACGAGCAAACCTGAAACGATAATGACAGTTCTGCAAATGACCAAGGTGACGGCCAAATGTTGAGAAGTGCCCGCGGCCGCGCCCCAGTCAAATATCCGGTCGAGTAGCTGCGTTCCAACCCCCAGGAGGACCATGGCAGACCCGGTCAGGAGCATCGGCCAAGGTGCAAGCGAATCTTTCACTTGCGCTCAGAACAGCATTTGCCTTTCGACCAGCGACGTAGCTGCGCTCCTCGCAGCGCGCAAGCGCTGAGCATGTCACCCACCAATGCAGATTTTGTATAGCCGTCCCACAGTGGTAAATGGTTTATATGGACAATCAGCCTCAGCTCTCCGCCGATGATGAGGCCCTTATCGAGGAAGCCGTTCGTTCCGGCCGCTACGCCTCGCGATCGGAGGTGCTGGACGAAGGCTTGGTCAGGGTCCGCGAGCGCGAAGCTCAGATTGCGGCGGTCCGGGCGGCCGTCCAGAGGGGTCTTGACGACGTGAAGGCGGGCCGGGTCGTCAATATCGAGGAAGGCTTCGCCGAAATCTACGCCATGCTGGACGATATGGAGGCGGCCCGCCGAGCGTGAAGGCAGTCCTGACTAGGACGGCCGTCGTCGACCTCGCCGAAATTGCCCGGCATATCGGTCGCGACAGCGTAGCGGCCTCCCGCCGCTTTACCGCCGCACTGGAGCGCCGGGCTCTCGCCGTCGGCCGAAACCCGCGCATATTTCCGTTGGCCGACGGGCTCGAAGACCTGAAGATTCGCCGACGCCTGTATCGCGATTACCTCATCTTCTTCGTGGAGCGTGACGGCCGCGTCGAAATCCTCCGCGTCGTCCACGGTGCGCGCGACTGGAAATCGTTGATCGAGAAGCCCGAACCGAACTGAACGGCGCAGCGACGCCAGCCCCCCTGACTGTCGGGTCCGACTTGCACCCGTTGGCTGACGGGCGCAATCGAGGCGTGAGTGCAATCAGCCTAACTCAAGGATTTTGCATAATCTTTCGGCGATGATAGGGCGACGCAATGGACGATCGCCCTCAATTGGACTCCCCCGACGGCGACAGCCCGGACGCCTCCGAAAGCGGCGGGCGCGAGGCCCGGCTCGGCTGGCTTCGCGCCGCCGTCAAGGAAGGCCTCGAGGACATCAAGGCGGGCCGGGTCACCGATCTGGAGGCGGCGTTCGAGCGGATCGAGGCGATGCTCGACGAGCTCGAGGCGGCGAAGGGGTCCGGCGCCTGAGCCTGTTCCTCGTCCCCCGTCCTTTACCGCCACAATTGCGACAATAATGCCGCCGGCGCGACATCGTCCTGACCCGAGCCTCCCCTAATCCTCCCTGCAACGGCGCCGGGCCGGTTGTCCGCACCGGGAGCAAGGGAAGGAATAAGCGATGGCGTGGATTGCGGCGCTGGGGCTGATGATCGGTGGGATGGTGACGCTCCAGGCGTTTTGCGCCGAGCTCAGCTTCCGGCTGCGGCTCGATCCGCGCGAGCGCTGAGAAGGTGCTGGAGACATGCCTCCCATCGCTTTCCTGGCCTTGCTGGCCATCACCTTGCTGGTGCTTGCGGCCATCCGCCTCGAGCTCGACTACCGTCGAACCGACAAGGGACGCGCCGAGCCCCGGCCTGGAGCTCCCAGGCCCGAGCTTCGCGCCGCGCCCGCGGGGGGCTATTGCCAGCCGCCCCTCTCCGACGGCCTGTTCGGCAAGAAATAGCTTCGATCGGCAGGCCGAACCGCGCCGTCGGGCTCAGTCTCCCGTGTCACCGGGGCAGGCGCCCCGATGCTCCCAGGCGACGCCCGGATTGTCCTTCATCTGGGCCTGGGTGCGCTGGTCCAGGGTCCGGAAGAAGTTCAGGCCCGTCTCGGTCTCGATGTCGGCGATTTTCCAGACATAGTCCTGCAGGTCGATCCGGGATCCGATCTTGGTGTTGGGCAGGACGAAGCCCACCGCGCGGCCGAGTTGGGCGTCGTAGACGATCTTGTAATAGGCTCGGGGCACCGCCACCGGCGGATTGCCGATCGAGCGCGGATTGCCCTCGAGCGTGCCGTAGATAGGGCCGGTGATCACGTAGAGATCCGGATGGCCCCCGCACATCACCCAGGAGCGGGTCGCCTCCTCGAGGAATTTCCAGGCGCCGCGGTTCATGCCGATCCCGCGCTGGGGGGACATGTTGGTGAAGTAGAAGGATTCGTCCATCACGCGCTGGCTGAACTTGGCGTCGGCCGCCGGCGCCTGATGGCCCCGGTCGAAGCCGGTCTTCAGATAGTCGGCATTGTCGGAATCGGCGTCCGGGACGAGCTTTGGATCGTCGAGGAACTTGTTCGTGCGCTTGGCCGGGCCGACCAGGTCGGCCTGGGAAAGCCTTTCCATCACCCAGTCGGGGCTCTGGGTATCGACGTTGAACGAAAGCAGATAGCCTTCCCGGCAGACCTTGGTCTGGCGGCGGGCGACGTCGTCGCCCCGGTGGTGCGGGAAGTCGATCTGGAACTGCTTGAGGCATTCGGCGGGCAGGAAGTCCTTGGGAGGCGATGGAAGGTCCGCGCGGGGCGGGATCGGCGCCGCCGCGGGTCCCCCGGCGGAGACTGAAACCGTGGGGGTGTGGTGCTTCGCGGTGACCGGCGTATCCCCGTCGCTGAGGGCGAGCGCAAGAGCGGCGACGGCGAGCGGAGCAGCGCCGCCGAGCACTTTCACCGATTTCGACGATCGCGAGTAGCCGGAGGCGGGAGGCACGCCGGCGAGCGCAGGCGGCGGCGGCGGAGGCGGTGCGGGAGGCGGCGGAGGCGGAGCTTCGGCCGGCGGTTCGCCGCTCCCGGCCTCGTTGAGGTCAGCCGCCGCCGCTTGCCTGGCCAGTTCGGCGGTGACCGCGGCCACGCCCTCGACCACCGCCGTGGCTCTGCTCTTCCCGCCGCGGCGGGGCCGCCCTCCCGGGTCGGGAACCCTAGCCATTGGCGTTGGGCCCGGCCGGGCGCTGCGTATTGGCCTGGATCGGATCCCCTCCGCTCGTCACCGCCGCATTGCGCTGGCTGGTGTCGGCTGCGGCCTTGATTCCCTTCGAGGCGGCGTAGCTGGTGCCGCTGACTCCTAGGAGGAGGATGACGTTCTCCGGTATCTCCACGAACCGGCCCGATTCGAGGCACAGAACGAGATAGACTCCGGCGATCACGAAGGTGAAGATGAGGAACTGGAATCGCGAGATGCTCGCCTTGGGCTGGGTGCCGGGTTCATCGGGGTGCGCGCCGGGCTGGATCGGGCCGGCCGGCTCGGCGAGGAGCCAGCGCAGGTCGATCGCTCCGGTGAACAGCTTGATGATGATCACGATCGCAAAAGAGATGATCAGCGCCGCGAGGGCGATCGCGACTCCCGCCGAGACCCAGGTCCAGATATTCGTAGGCATTATTTTCCCCTCCCGATGATGCGTCCGATCGTTGTGGCTTTGACCGCCAGATAGGTGCCGTGGCTGCCGATCAGGACGAGCAGCAGCGGAGTCGGAATGTCCGGCAGCGTATCCCCGGGCCCGCGATAGAGGGCGGCGACGATATATCCGACGGCGAAGAACAGGGTGACGGCGACGAGCTGCAGGCGGTCGAACCCGAACGGCGCGCGCGGTTCGAGCTTGAGCAGGCCGGTCAGTATGATGTGGCCGCTGACCATCCGGAACAGGATGAAGGCCATGATGAGGAACAGCCATGCGGCAAGAAGCCACATCATGATCTCGGCGAGTAAGGTAATCGCCATCGAGCCCCCCGATCCGGCGCCGCCTGCTTACCCGCAGCCCCTACGCCGCGCCGTTAAATCCGAATTACCATTTCGATCCCGGGGAGTCACCCGATTTTGCGTGGTCTATCGTCGCTCCGCCGTCAGCCTCGGCGGGCGGGCTTGGCCTTGTAACGCTTCTGCGGCGCAGGTCCGGCCCGGCGGTTCTGGCGGGCGGCGTCGCGGGGCTTGCCCTCGACCGGCTCGATGCGCACGCCGCCCTCCCCGTCCTCGTCGGTCGCGGTCCGCCGCACCGCGGCCATGAACCGGCCCGCCGCGGCGCGCGGCACCTCGAACATCGTCTCGCCCGCGGCGATCCGGATGGCGCCGATCTCCGACTTGGTGATGTGGCCGCGGCGGCAGAGCAGGGGCAGGAGCCAGCGCGGGTCGGCATTGTGGCGGCGGCCGATGTCCATCCGGAACCAAATCGTGTCCTCGAAGCCGGGGCGCGGTCCCTCCGGCCGGCGGACCTCGCCCGCGCTTCCCGAATCGACCATCTCCTCGGGGACCGGCATCCTCGCCCGGTGCGCCCGCACCAGGGCCGCCGCGATCTCCTCGGGCGGCCTGGCCTCCATCAGGCGGCGGGCGAGGTCGCGGTCTTCCTCCTCGATCTCGGCAGGTTCCAGCAGCGCGGCGAGCAGGCGGTCGTGGTCGCTTCTGCGGATATCCTCCGGCGTCGGGGGCTTGATCCACTCGACCTCGATCCGCGCGCCGCGAAGCACCATCTCGACCCGCTTGCGGCGGGGATAGGGGACGACGAGGACGGCGATCCCCTTCTTCCCCGCCCGCCCGGTCCGGCCCGAGCGGTGCTGGAGGGTCTCCGCATCCCTGGGCAGCTCGACATGGACCACGAGGCTGAGGTTGGGCAGGTCGATCCCGCGCGCGGCGACGTCGGTCGCGACCAGCACCCGCGCGCGCCCGTCGCGGAGCGCCTGAAGGGCCTGGTTGCGCTCATTCTGGCTGTGCTCGCCCGACAGCGCCACGGCGCTGAAGCCGCGCTCGACCAGCGAGCTGTGAAGCCGCCGGACATTCTCCCGGGTCGCGCAGAACAGCAGGGCGCTTTCGGCCTCGTGAAGCCTGAGCAGGTTGACCACCGAATGCTCGATGTCCGCAGGCGCCACCGTCATCGCCTGATAGGCGATGTCGCCATGGCCGCGATCCTCGCCGACCGTCGAGATTCGGAGGGCGTCCTTCTGGTAGCGCCTGGCGAGCGCCACGATCGGCCGGGGCATGGTCGCGGAGAAGAGCAGGGTGCGCCGGGCCGGAGGGGTCGCGTCGAGTATCTCCTCGAGATCCTCGCGAAAGCCCATGTCGAGCATCTCGTCGGCCTCGTCGAGGACGACGGCCCGAAGCTTCGACAGGTCGAGAGCGCCCCGCTCGAGATGGTCGCGGAGCCGCCCCGGAGTGCCGACCACGACATGGGCGCCGTTCTGAAGCGCCCGGCGCTCCTTCGACGCGTCCATTCCCCCGACGCAGGTCGCGATCCGCGCGCCGGCCGGAGCGTAGAGCCAGGCGAGCTCCCGGCTGACCTGCAGGGCAAGCTCGCGGGTGGGGGCGACGATCAGCGCCAGCGGTTCGCGCGCGAACCCCGCGCCGCCGTCCTCGCCGAGCAACTGAGGCGCCATCGCCAGGCCGAAGGCGACCGTCTTGCCCGAGCCGGTCTGCGCCGAGACGACGAGGTCCCGCCCCTCGGCCTCCGGTTCGAGCACGGCGGCCTGGACTGGGGTGGGCGTGTCGTAGCCGCGAGCGGCCAGGGCGCCGGCGAGGCGCGAAGCAAGGTTCTGGAAGGGCATGGGCGCCATGTGGGCGGTAAAGGTGGCCGGGGCAAGGCAGGGGCATTGCCGTCATTCCGGCGAAAGCCGGAATCCATGAACACTTCGGTGCGCGGATTTCCACCGGCCGTGTTCATGGATGCCGGGTCGAGCCGGGCATGACGGGGGACCCAGACACAATTGAAACACATATCCCGCCTTCCCGGCATCCAATCGTGACGCGCCGGGCCCAGATCGGCCTCATCCGCTGGAGAAGTCCGATGAAGTCCATGATCGCCGGTTTCCTGACCACCGCCCTTCTGCTGGCGCTTCACGTCGCCCCGCCGCCCGAGACGCTGCAGGCCTATGTCAGCCCCACCGACAAGGCCTTCGCCGAGCGCCACGCCCACGAATCCAAGGACGCGATTCGCGCGGAGCTCGGCCTCGACCATTGAAGCCGTTCGGCGAAGGTGGAATTCGACAGTCTATCGCCCGTTGGAATGGGCAACTTGATCGATGACGTGGCAGTTTAGCCACATCCTGCGCTTTCCGTTCAGCTCGATCGATTTTTGAAGCTGGCCAAGCTTGACGGCCCCAGCCTCCCCGATCAAGGCTCGGGAAGTTCAGGAGAAAGTTTACATGCGAATCAAATCCATCCTCGCGGCCGTGGCCGCGGCTTCGATGGCCGCGGCTCCGGTCGTCGCCGCGCCCAAGCCGCCGGTCGAGATTGCGCCGCAGTCCGAAACCGTCGAAGGCGAGCAGATCCGCGGCGGCTTCCTGCTTCCGCTGGCAATCATCATCGCGATCATCATCGGCGTGCTGCTGCTGACCGACGACGAAGACCCCATCAGCCCGTAAGCGCCACGAAGCGCCGTTACGCATTCGCGGCCGCGACCCAGTTCGCGGCCGCCTTTGCGTTCGGCCGGTCCGCTTCCGGCGCCTCGGCGTTTCCGCGCGACCTGCAAAACGGCTAATCAAAAACCGGCACCACCCCTCTCGGCAGGCAGACGCACGCGTGCTGAGAGGGGTCGGCCCGTCTCAGGGCCACCTGCTTTCCCGTGTCCGGCCCTCCCGCCTCGGAGCCTGGCTCGAAGGCCGACCGGGCCCCCGCTTCATGCGGCATGACGTCGCCGCGTCTCATCGCTGCTCAGCCACGCTCCGACGCGGTTCCTGAGCCGGAGCGAGCCCGAAGCGCCGCGAAATTCATTATGCCCCTGACATGAAACACCACCCCGCCCCGCTCGCCCGCGCCGCCGCGCTACTCCTCGCCGCCGCCGCGCTCCCGCTCACCGCCGCGATCGCCCAGGAGGCGGCTCAGCCCGCCGAGGAGGCTCCGCCGCCCGACGCCAGCACGTCGATCCCGCCGCCGGAAGCGACCACTCCCGTGCAGACGACCGAGACGGTTTCCCCGGCCCCGGCGACGGAAGCCGAGGCGGCGCGCGAGGCCGCCCCCGCCCGGACCGTAACCCGGCGCACCACCACCCGCACCGCGACGACCCGCACCCGCGCACCCGCCGTGGTCACCCCCGCGCCGGTCGCGGTGATCCCGGTCCCGGTCGATACCCTGCCGCCGCCGGTCGCGACCGTGCCGCTGCCGCCGCCCGTCGCCCAGACCCCGCCTCTGGAAGTCCTGCCGGAGACTCCACCCGCCCCGGTTACGACTACCGTCGAGACCGAGGACAGCCGCGACTCGTTCCTGCCCTGGCTGCTCGGCGGGCTGCTTCTGCTCGGCGCCCTCGCCTTCTTCGCGCTCCGCAGCCGCCGCCGGACCGCCGTCTATGACGAACAGACCTACGCGCCCGCCGAGCCAGTCCATGTCGTTCCGGTCGCGGCCCCCGTCGCCGCCGCCCCGATCGTCACTCCGGTCGATACGGTCGTTCCCGCCGGCCGGCCCGAGCTGGACCTGACCATGCGCCCGCGCCGGGCCGGAGTCAGCGGCGACGACGCCCGGGTCGAGTTCGAGCTCACCGTCGGCAATTCGGGTCCGGTCGCGGCCGAGAACGTGCGCATCTCGACCTGGATGCTCGCCGCCGGCTCGTCCGAGGCCGAAAGCGCCCTGATCGTCCCGCGCGACCACGCCGATACGCCGCCGGTCACGATCGGCGCCGGCGAATCGCGCACCATGGAAGCCTCGGTCGCGCTTCCCACCGCCGAGGTCGAGGGCGATGCGGTGCTGCCTGTCGTCGTCGCCGACGCCCGCTACCGCCTCCCCGACGGACGCGAAGGCCGGACCTCGGCCTCGTTCGCGGTCGGAGTGCCGGACGGCGAGGAGCTCGCCCATTTCGGAATCGACAATCCCTCGGGTCTCCACGAGGGCGTCGTCGCCAAGCCGCTCGGCGAGCCCGAACGGGTCTGAGCCCTTCCGACCCAATGAAGAAGGGGCGGCCTCCGCGAGGAAGCCGCCCCTTCTTTTGCTCGTCATCCCGGCGTAGGCCGGGATCCCAGCGGGTGAAGAGCACCGAGCCTTTCACGCCACGGGGCCCCAGCCTGCGCCGGGGCGACGGGATTACTTCAGCTCGACGGTCGCGCCGGCTTCCTCGAGGCGCTTCTTGAGCTCCTCGGCTTCGGCCTTGTTGACGCCTTCCTTGACCGGCTTGGGCGCGCCCTCGACCAGCGCTTTGGCTTCGCCGAGGCCGAGCTGGGTGATCGCGCGCACTTCCTTGATCACGTTGATCTTCTTGCCGCCGTCGTTGACGAGGATGACGTCGAACTCGGTCTGCTCCTCGGCGACCGGAGCGGCGGCGCCGCCGCCGGCCGGAGCCGCCGCGACCGCAGCTGCGGCCGAGACGCCCCAACGCTCCTCGAGCGCCTTGGCGAGGTCAGCGGCTTCGAGAACGGTCAGCTCGCTGAGCTGGTCGACGAGGGAATTGATGTCAGCCATTGTAAATCTCCATGTTCGTGGGGGCTCGCGCCCTTCGGGTTCAGTTCAAAGTCGAAAGGTTACGCATTCTCTTTGGCCGCAAAGGCGCCGATCACCCGGGCCAGCATCGCGCCGGGCTCGTTGATCGTGCGTGCGATCTTGCTCGCCGGCGCCTGGATGAGACCGATAATCTTCGCGCGCAGCTCGTCGAGCGACGGCAGCTCGGCCAAGGCCCTGATACCGGACGCGTCGAGGAGCGTGTCGCCCATCGCCCCGCCGACGATCTCGAAGCGGTCGGTCGTCTTGGCGAAATCCACCGCGACCTTGGCCGCCGCGACGGGGTCGCTCGAGGTGGCGAGCGCCGTCGGCCCGGTCAGCATTTCGCCGATCGGTGCGTAGGTCCCGCCTTCGAGCGCGATCAGGGTGAGCGTGTTCTTGGTCACCTTGTAGCTGGCGCCGGCGTCGCGCATCCGATTGCGGAGCGCGGTGGACTGGGCCACCGTCAGGCCGAGATTGCGGGTGACGACCACCACGCTCGTCTCGGCGAACGTCTGCTTCAGCTGGG
>DASVVM010000005.1:0-35149 GCA_036386555.1 Allosphingosinicella sp. | reverse complement strand
GCCACCTCAAAGCCTTCTCTGGCAGAAGGTACGGGACCTGACGGCTCTTCGAAAAGTCTGGACGCTTTCGAGTAACGACGAAAGCAGCAAATAAGTCGTCCAGCCCCGGGTGCCGGTGGCAAGGACGCGCCGGCCGTTATTCCCTCCGATCCCCGGCGGACGCTTTCGCGCGCCCATCCGTCATCCCGGCGAAAGCCGGGACCTCAGGACGAATAGTCTCGGCGGGTCTCCCCGAGGTCCCGGCTTTCGCCGGGATGACGGATTGCCCGGGGCCGCTCGAGTCCAGGTCATCCACTTCGTCCGAATTCGGACACCTTCCGCGAAGCGGCTGTCCTTTCAATTGCCTTGTGCCTTCGCGCCTTTGTGCCTTCCCTCAAAACCGGGGTGGCCATCAGCCCGACGTGAAGGCGAAAGCATCTCGCCGAGTGCAAGGCCGCGGCCAGGAAGATCCGAGCATCCGGGGTCTTTCCTCCAGCGTCGTACCCGTATTTTTCTGAGAAGGCGCGAAGGCACGAAGGGACAAGAGAAAGGATTGGGTAGCCGTTTCGCGGCGAGGGGCTCCTGATCGAGGTTTCGCCCTCGAGCAGCAACCCCCTCAGAACCCGATCTTCACCCCCACCATCGCCCGCTTGCTCACCTGCCCGCCCGGCATCGCGACGCTTTCCACATAGGCGCGGGCGACGGCGCCGCGGCCGACCGACCGTTCGGCGACGAGCGGACTGTTCCTGAACACCCGCTCCCATTTCTCCAGATCGTAGGTTCCGCCCGGGCGGCGGCCGCACACGACGATTTCGGAGCCGCCGCCGCCGGTCTCGCAGGAGTCGGCGGGCTTAACCTTGGCGAGATCGAAGTCGATCGGCAGCGGCCCGGCCGCAGCCGGCGGCGCGGCCTGGAGGGCAAGCAGCAAGGCCAGTTTCATCCACCGCTCCGCTCGAAGGGCGCACCCGCCGGGCGCCGACCCTCGCCCCGCATTCGGGCAAAGATAAGGCGGGCGCGGCGAACGCCCGGCCCGAAGGCTGCGGCGGCTTCACCGGACGGGGCGAGGCAGTCCGATCGCGCCGGAGCGGCGCCCGCTTCTCATCGGAGCCGCCGGGGCCTGGGCTCGCTTCCGCCGCCGGCGACGGCGGCAGCGGGAGGGATCGTGGGCGACGCCATCGTCTTCGCAACGGTCGCGATGCTGCTCGCGGGCTCGGCTTATGCGGCGCTCAAGCTGCGCGAGGGACATCGCCGCGGGCCGCCCCCGCCTCGGTTGCCCGGGAGCCGCGGCCCTGCTCGGCGCGCCCGGCGGAATCCTCGTCATCCGGGGGATCCTCGGCGGCCATTGAGCGGCCTCGCCCGTCTTCCGCTCCCGCAGCGCATCGGTTACGCTTCCGGTCGGGGAGACAGGGATGGACGCGCCCAAGGGCCGGTATCGGGTCGAGGAGAAGGACGGGCGGCTGACGGTGATCGACACCCTCACCGGGGCGCCCGCTTCGTCGGTGAGGTCCCGGCCAGGGCCCGGCGCCCCTCCGCCCCACCGGCCGGGGGCCGTTTCGAGACCGCCGGGGCTCTTCGAGCGCTACGGCCGGCTCCTGCTCGGCCTCGTCGTCAGCCGGTGGGATTCCGAGGGCCGGGCGGTGCTGGGCTGGGAGTGGGAGCAGAACGGCCGGAAGCAGCGCTGGGACGCGGCTCTCGGCCCCGCGGAGCAGAAGCGGCTCGGCCGGGCGCTCGCCGCAGTGTCGGCCTTCCCGCTCTTCGTCCTCGTCACCATCTTCGCCGGCGCGGGGCTGACATGGCCGCTCCTTTCAATCGCCTTGCCGGCCGCCTTCTGGGGAGTCCACGCGATCGTTCGCCTGAAGCGCGAAACCGGAGCCTCCGGCTAGCCCGGCGCCCGATCGACGGGGCGGGCAAAACCTGAACCTCGGGCAACTTTCCGTTCATGAAACCGGCCCGGGCCCCCGCCCGTTGACCCCTTCGAGCCCCGTCGCTTTTTCGGGGCCATCCCTAAGGAGAGTAAAATGCGTAAACTCGTTCTTGCCGCCGCCACGGCGGCATGCGCCATGCCGGTCGCCTTCGCCGCGCCCGCCTCGGCCCAGGGCTACCAGAATGGTCCCGAGACCCGCCAGGAGCGCCGCGAATGCCGGCGCGAGCTTCGCAACGCCGACAATCGCCGCGAATATCGCCGCGAGCTTCGCGAGTGCGAGCGCGAGCTCCGCCGCGCCCAGAATCGCGATTGGCGCACCTATCGCAACTACGACTACAACCGCTACGAGCCGGGCAATAACGCTTATTATGCCGACCGTTACTATCGCGACGGCCGCTATTACGGCGAGACCCGGCTGAGCCGGAACTCGCGCATCTATCGCGGCTCCGACGGCCGCTATTATTGCCGCCGCAGCGACGGCACCACCGGTCTCATCGTCGGCGGAGCGATCGGCGGATTGCTCGGCAACGCGATCGACAGCGGCCGTTCGAGCCTTCTCGGCACCCTGATCGGCGCCGGCGCCGGAGCCGCCCTCGGCCGCGAGATCGAGCGCGGCAGCGTTCGCTGCCGCTAGGCCTTCGAGCCGAAGGAGCCCGAACCCCCGCCGCGGCCTGAGCAGGCCGCGGCGGGGGCGTCCGCGTCGAAGCGGCGGGCCATGGCAGGCGCGAAGAATAGCTGATAGGCATCGTCGCCGAGGCTGCGCCGGGGGGAGCAGGAATGAGCGATTTTCGGGCCGCGATACTCGAATGGTTCGACGCCGGACGAGTCGCGCCGGATCGCGAGCTCGAGGCGCTCCGGGCGGGCGGGCTGCTTCCCACCCCCGCCGAATGGAGGGCGTTTCTCGGGCGGCTGACCTTGTGGCTCGGCACTATCGCGCTCGCGGCCGCCCTGATCTTCTTCCTCGCGTTCAACTGGGACGACCTCGGCCGCTTCGCCAAATTCGCCCTGGTCGAGGTCGCGATCCTGGCCGGACTGGTCGCCTGCTGGCGCGTCGGTCTCGACAATTTGACGGGCAAGGCGGTCCTGCTGCTGCTCAGCCTTCTGACCGGCGCGCTGCTCGCACTGACGGGTCAGGTCTACCAGACCGGGGCCGATAGCTGGGAATTGTTCGCTTATTGGGCGGTCCTGATCCTCCCCTGGGTGGCGGTGGGGCGCTTCAGCCCCTTGTGGCTCCTCTGGCTGGCGCTGCTCAACCTGACCGCCTGGACCTATTTCGGGCTGTTCGCGGATGGCGAAGCCCTGTTGTGGGCGCTGTTCGGCCTGAACGGGCTTGCGCTCGCCGCCTGGGAAGCGGGCCACCGCGCCGGCCCCGCCTGGCTGAGAGACGACTGGCCGCCGCGCCTGATCGCCCTGGCGAGCGGGTCGGCGGCGACGGCGCTGATCGTCTGGGCGATCATGGACGGCGGGGCCGGCGGCTCGACGGCCGGCGCGATGCTCGCTTATGTCGCCTGGCTGGCGGCGGTCTACGCCTGGTATCGCCGGGTCCGGCCCGACGTGTCCATGCTTGCGGGCGGCCTGCTCAGCCTGATCGTCGCCGTCGTAGCCTTCCTGTCGCAGAACCTGCTCGGCAGCCACGCCGGCGGGTTCCTGTTCATCGGCCTGGTGGTGATCGGAATGTCGGCGGGCGGGGCCGTGTGGCTCAAATCCGCGGCGCGGGAGCAGCGGGCATGAACGCCGAGGCGCTGTGGGACCGGCTGAGCGCCGAGGGGCTGGTCGAGGGCGGGATGCCGGAGCCCGAACGCTCGGCATCGCCCTGGTTCGTCCGGGTCATGCTCGGTGTCGCGGGCTGGATCGCGGCGCTTTTCCTGATCGCCTTCGTCGGCACCGGCTTCGCCTTCATCATCGAGGATGCCGCCTTCGCCGCGGTCGCCGGCGCCGCCTGCTGCGCCGGCGCCTTCGCCTTGTTCCGGGTGGCCGGCGGCAACGATTTCGGCGAGCAGTTCGGCCTTGCAATCAGCCTCGTCGGCCAGGTGCTGATCGCCATCGGGCTGGCCGATTTCCTGGAGATGGACGATCCGGCTTTCTGGCTCGTCCTCGCCGCGGTGGAGGCGGGGCTGGCGCTGGCGGTGCCCAATTTCCTCCATCGCCTGCTTGCGGCGGGCGGCGCCGCGGTCGCCCTGGCGCTCGCCGTCAACCAGCTGTCGCTGCACGGCCTGGCCGCGCCGCTCCTGTGCGCCGCCCTCGCCTGGGTCTGGCTGGAGCCGAAAAGATGGGCCGGCACGGGCCGGATCTGGCGCCCGATCGGCTACGGCCTCGCCCTCGCCCTGCTGCTGGTCGAGACCTTCCGGCTGTTCGGAGCGGAGCAATGGTTCGCCGGTCGCGCCGAGGCGCCTGGCTGGTTCGCGCTTCACGGCCCGCTGCTGGGGCGGGGTCTGACGGCGGCGATCCTGGTCTGGGTGGCCGCAACGCTCACCCTGCGCGAGCAAGGGCAGGGCGCGGGCCGAATCTCGGCTTACACGGTCGGCGCCGCGATAATTTTCGGTTTGCTCTCCCTGAAGGCGCCCGGCCTGGCTTCCGCCTCCCTGATCCTGCTGCTGGGCTTTGCCGCGGGCAGCCGAATCCTCGTGGCGCTCGGGATCCTGAGCCTGCTCGGCTTCGTCGCGCATTTCTATTACAGCCTGCAGGCGAGCCTGCTCGAGAAGTCCGGAATCCTGGCGCTCACCGGCCTGCTCCTGCTCGCGGCGCATTTCGCGATCCGCTTCAAATTCCCCACCGGCGCCGCGGCGGACCCCGATCATGCGTAAGGCCATCGCCCTCGCCGCCGGCCTCGCCGTCCTGGCGTTCGTCAATTTCGGCATCTACCAGCGCGAGCTGCTGGTGACGCGCGGCCGGATCGTCCTGCTGAAGCTGAGCCCGGTCGACCCGCGCTCGCTGATGCAGGGCGATTATATGCGCCTCAATTTCGAGGCGGCCGACCAGGCCTTTCCCTGGCAGCGCCGGAGCGGCCTCGCGGACGGCCATATCGTCGTCGGGCTGGACGGGAACCGCGTGGGCCATTTCCGCCGCTTCGCCGGCCAGGGGCCGCTGGCGCCCGACGAGATCGTCCTTCGCTACCGGATCCGCGGCGGCCAGCCGAGGCTCGCGACCGACGCCTATTTCTTCGAAGAGGGGCAGGCGAGCGTCTTCGCCAACGCCGCTTATGGCGAGTTCAGGGTCGCCGCCGACGGAGAGATGATCCTGACCGGATTGCGCGACGCCCGCCACGCGCTCCTGAAAGGCGGGGGCTAGGAGGTTTTCGATGTCGGAGGAGAATGTCGACCTTGTCCGATCGATCTACGACTCATTCGCCGCCGGCGACATTGCCGGAGTGGTCGAACGGATGAGCCCCGGCATGGTCTGGAACGAGGCCGAGAATTTCCCTTATGCGGACGGCAATCCCTATTGCGGGCCCGAGGCGATTCTCGGCGGGGTCTTCGCCCGCCTCGGCTCCGAGTGGGACGGCTTCGCGGCGGTTCCGGACGAGTTTCTCGACGCCGGAGAGACGGTGGTGGTGCTCGGCCGCTATCGGGGGACGTGCAAGTCGACGGGATCGGCGCTGGACGCCCAGCTCGCCCATGTCTGGCGGGTCGAGGAGGGCAAGGCCGTCCGTTTCCAGCAATATACCGACACGCTCCAGGCGGCGCGGGTTACCGGCGCGGCCTGAAGCGGCGCTGCGCCGCGCTCGACGCTCTCATTCCGACTCGTCCTCCTCGCGCTCCCGCCGGTGCCGCCGGAGCATGTTTTCGGACTCTGTGACCAGCCGCTCGGTTTCGGCGATGCTCCGGCGCAGGGCTTCCTGGTTTTCCTCTATCTCGCGGCTGTGCTGAGCCGCGCGGCTGGAGCGCCGGTCCGTCCTGTCGTCGTTCATGGCTCGCTCCAAGGACCGCCCGGCGGCGTCCGAATCCGCAACCCGCGTCCGGGCCGCCGGTTCCTTTGCCATCGCCAGGCGGAGCCTCCTTGATTTCGATCAATTTTCGGCTTCTGGCGCTAGGCGTTCGGCGGCTATAGGCCCCGTGCCGATGATTCGCCGTCTCGCGCCTTTGCTGCTCGCGCTCCCGCTCGCTTCCTGCCAGCCGCCCGACCTTGCCGTCCGCGCCGCCTTCTTCGGCAACGCTCTCGTTTTCGTCGCCGCCGATCCGGGCGATTCGGACTCGACGGGCTGCTGGCGCGAAGGAACCGTGGTGGACGACAGCTTGCAGCCGGTCTGGCGGTTCAGCGGCCCGGGGACCGGTCAATGCCGGACCCTCTTGCCGCTCTATTACGGCCGGGCTCCCGAGGGCGCCCGGACGGCGATCCCGGCCGGCCGGCTGGAGCCGGGCCGGCTTTATCTGTTCATTGGCCACGCCACCGCCGAGGTCCACGGGGCCTTCGCCTTCACCCGGGCGGGGGAATGCCCGGATCGTCACAATATCGATTCCCGCTCGCGGGCCGCCGACTCGCTTCGAGCGCGCTGGTGGCAGCGAAAGCCCGGAATCGACGACAGCCCGCCGCCCGCCGCCGAAGCCGGGCGCTGAGCGATGGTCCGGCGCCTCCCGCTCATCCTCGGCGCCGCCGCGGCGCTCGCCGTTCTGCCCCTGATCGGGCCGGTGGCACTTGCCGTCGCGCTGCTTCGCTCCTCGCCGGATGCGCAAGGCCCTAGCCTTGCCGCTCAAATCCTCATGCTGATGCTGGTGCTCGCGGTGACCGCGCTCGCCGGCGCCGCCGTCTGGGGCCTGACCCACCTCGCGCTGCGCCTGTTCCGCAGCCGGCACTGACGGGCTTCGCAACGCGCTTTTTCCATGGCATCGTCCTGCCCTCGGGGGGGAGAGACGATGAACAGGTTTTCGGCAATCGCGGCAGGCGCCATCCTCTTGCCGGCTGCATCGGCGGCAGAGGCCCAAGTCGTGTTCATGCCCGACGTGATCGGAGCCACCGTCGGCAACATGGCCGCGGCCTCGGGCAGGTATAGGGATTGCCTCAAGGGCGAGAAGCCGGCCAAGCCGGAAGCCGTCGCCGAGGCGCGCGACGGTGCGCAAGGGGCGCTTCGGACCTATCTCGAGGCCGCCGGCTCAGGGGCGGGTGCCGACGCAGCTGCCGCCTTCACGGCCAAGGCGAAGCTTCGAGCCTGGCTTCGCGACGGCAACGAAGGCGACGTGACGTCGGTCGAGGATCCGATGGCCATCGCGCTCAGGTCCGGGCGCGGGGAGCTGACCGGCCCGACGGACTTCGTCCGCTCCGGTGACGGCAGGTCGGCCTTGGGCCTGTGGCGGGTCGCTTCCGTCGGCGAGGGACCGCTGGGCCATTACCGGGCAGGCTTCCGACGCGAATCGAAAATTTGGAAACTCACTCGGATGGAGCTGGTCGCGGCTCCAGGCGCTCCGGATCCGATCGCTTATTATTGCGCCACCCCGGGCGATTCCGAGGACTATGCCAAGGCAGTCGCCGAGCGCCGCGCCAAGCGGGAACGCAAGCGTGCCGAACGGGCCGCGCAGAGCGCGTCGCGCTAGGCGGCGGGCGGCATTGCCTCGGCGCCGCCCCGGCCCCATCTAGCCTCGATGCGGATCCTCGACGTCGATCAGTCGCCCGCCGCCGACGCGGCCCGGCTCACCGCCCATCTCGTCGCCGGGGAGACGGTCCACGCCGCCTTCGCCGCTCCGACCGGGGTGATATTGTTCACCGATCGCCGGATCCTGCTCGCCCAGCGCGAGCATCTGCTCGAGGCCCGGATCGAGACCAGCTCCTACCCCTATCGCGCCGTTCGGCACTTCTCGATCCAGGAGGGGGAGTCGGCCGAGAGCCGCTCGGCGCTCCGCATCTGGCTCGGCGACGAGGCCCAGCCGCTGCATCTGCGCGCCAATCCCGGCACCGACCTGCGCCCCCTCCAGCGCCTCCTCGCCGAGCAGCTGGCCTAAATCCCGTCATCCCGGGGGACCCCATCAAAGTAGTACTTTGATGGGAACCCGAAAGCCGGGACCTCGGGTCGAGAAGTCTCGGCGGGTCTCCCCGAGGTCCCGGCTTTCGCCGGGATGACGCTCAGCGCATCAGCCCGGCCTTGCGCAGCGCGTCCTCGATCACTTGCTTGGGACCGGACGCACGCGGCAGCTCGAGCTGCGGAAGCGCTTTGGCGGCGGCCGGCTGGGCGCGGCCCACGGCGGATTCCGGGCGTCGGGCCGTCTCGGGAGCGATCCCGAAGAAAGCGGCGATCCGGGCCGTCGAGCTCAGGCCGACGTCGAGCATGTGCGCGCCCGCCTCGCCCAGGGCGTCCTCGCCGCTGCCGTCGAGGGGGATTCCGTGGGCCATTCCGGTGATCTCATATTGCTCGACCAGCGGCTCGCCTTTCGCGCCCACCCAGGTCCGGCGGGGATAGCCTTCCACCCGGTCGCTCCGGTCCGGCGCCGGTCCCACCCCGTGCAGGTGGGTCCACTGCAGGACGATTGCGTCCGCATTGCTCGCGACGACCGTCCGGTCGGCGCTTCCCTGCCAGACCTGGACCCGGGGCCAGGGCCCCTCGTGCCGCGAGGCCCGGCGAACGCTCGCCCCGAGCGCGCGGGCGTCGCTGGGGGAACGGCCGCCCATGCAGTCGAACGCTTCCGTCACGTCGGCCGCGCAGCCATAGGCCACTCCCGCGATGATCGCACCGGCCGCGAACGTCTCGGGATAGGTGGCGAGCATCGCCGAAGCCATTGCGCCCCCCGCGCTGAGACCGGTGACGAAGATCCGCTCCGGATCCACGCCGTGCGCCGTCTCCATCGCCTCGATCATCGAGCGGATCGAGGCGGCCTCGCCCATGCCGCGCTTGGTGTCGGCGCCCGAGAACCAGTTGAAGCAGAGCATCGGATTGTTGGCCCGCTTCTGCTCCGGGAAGAGCAGGACGAAGCCGTGGCGGTCGGCGAGCGTCGACCAGCCCGACCCGTGATCGTAGACCGCCGCGTCCTGGGTGCAGCCGTGGAGGACGACGACCAGCGGCGCCGACCCCTCGATCCCGGGGGGCACGTAATAGCGGGCATTGAGGTTGCCGGGATTCTCGCCGCTCCAGTCGAGATCCGAAAGCCGGTCGCGAGTGGCGGCCGGAGCCGCGAAGGCGCTCCGCCCCTTGCGGCTGGCGCGAAGTCGGATTCGCGGTCGAATGGCAGGCATAAGCTTACTCTCCCCGGACAGGCCCCCGGATGGAGGGCGCTCGGCTTGAGAACGATATGGGGAAGTGTTTGTTGCAGTGCAACATGACTGGGGATGCCGCGGGGTTCCTCTGCAGCATCAGCCCGAGCCCGCACGGCGCAGGCGGTTTGATTTTCAGCAGGGTCCGCGCGTTCTGATACCGCTTACCAGGCTCCTGCCATCCCTTTGGACGACGTCGACCGCCGCCTGTCCGCGACACACCCGCCCGTCGGCCAGCACATAATCATACGCCACGCGCACGGTGTTATCGTCCACAGGGATTACGCTGCGCAGCCGCAGCGGGCGGCTGAACGAGGAGTAATAGCGGGTCAGCGCCCCCGCCGAGAGCGGCCCGCTCCGGCGCTTCGCAGGTATAACCAGCTGCGCGGCCGACGCGCCGTCCCCGGCGCTCAGCGCCGAGTAGAAGGCGCGAACGGTTACCGAGGCGCCGGAATCGTCGTCCGCGGCCTCGCTTTCCGGGGCCGGAGAAACTTCCGGCCTGTCGGCGACTGCCGGCTGGCCTTCGGGCGCAGCGGCGCGCGGTGGCGCCGGCCGGGGCTCTGGCGAAGCGGCAGGTTCGGGTTCGGGGACCACGCCATCGTCGAGGCTGGCGGCGGCTGACGGTTCGCCGGGCTCCCGGGTCGTCGCTGCGTCGGACTCGGTCTGGGGATCTCCTAGAAGATCCGCATCCGCCGAGCTCAATTGCGTCCCCTTGTCGGAAGCATCGACACCCCGCTCGCTCGAAAGATAAGTGTACAACAGGAAGCCGGCGATCACGATGCATGCCAGGAGGATCAGCAGCGTCGTCGGCGAGCGCAACAGCCCCCTGCGCCCACCCCCCGAGGCCGTCTCGGCCTGCCGAGGCTGGCTGGCAGTCCAGGTGGACCGGGCCGGCGATGCTCCCGGCGCGGCAGTGCCCGCTGCGTTGATGCCGGCGGTATTGCGGTCTTGCGTGTAACTGGGCCCCGGATCGGCTGCCGGACCCCGTTGCAGCACCTCGATGCGGGGCTTACGGGGCTGCCCCACATCGGGCGTGCCGGACTGTGCACCGGCCGAACCGGGCTCCGAGGGACCGGTGTCGCGCGGATCGCTCATGGCTGCCCTCGTCCGCCGGTGACCTCGTCGCCGAGGTCCTCCGTTTCGACCACGGTGCGGCGAACGGTTTCGTGGATGTGCTCGACCCGGCGCTCCGTAGTCTTGGTGACCACGACCTCCTCGCGAACGACGACGTCCTTGCTCACGACGGCCTCTTCCCTGACCTGCGCTATCTCGATCACGCGGTCGCGAAGCAGGCCGCCATGCTCCAGTTCCTGCTCGCTGACGGGCCGCGAGGCCGGGCGGCTCGCGACACGCACGAACTCGCTCATCAACTCGATGTCCTGGGCAACCGGAACCTCTTCCACGCGGGTGCGGACTCTCGCCCCGCCGCGAACGACCTCGCGGGTTCCTACCTGCAGCTCCTCCTCGACCAGGGGAATCCGCTCCTCGGCAACGACCGCAGCGCTGCTTCCCGCCGTGCCGGTCCCCGGTGAGGGTGCGCGGGAGGGGGCCTCGCGAGGCGGCTCGGCGGCGACGCGCTCGAGGACCGAAATTATGCTGTCCGGGCCCTCCCCGCTTTGGGGGCGGGCAAGGAGCAGATAGTCTCCGGTTGCCAGCTTGGCCTCGCAAGCCGATCGCTCCTCGGGCGTAAGGTCGACCGCTCGAAGGGCCTGAAGGCTCGCCTCCGACCGGTCGTAAATGTCGGCATGGACCAGCGAAACCTGGGCCCTCAAGGACTGAAGAGCCCGGGCGGCCTCCTCGCGCGAATCGTACAAGGCGGTGACGGTTTGGCTCATGCGTCCCCTCCGGCCCGCACCGGCTCGGCGGCTCCGTCGGCGCCATCAAGATCTCCGCTCCTGTCGATGCGGACCTGTTCGGACCGGAGCACGACCGGAATCTCCCGGGTTTCGGCCACCGACTTGCGGCGCACGTGGAGCTCTTCGACGAGGATGAGGCGTTTCTCCACGACCACGACTTCCTCGACGACAGGGATGATGGTGGTCGAGCCTTCAAGCCGGACGCTGGGCAGCTGGCTGACCGCCTTGTTCACCGGAACGCGCTCGACCTCCACCTCATCGTGAGAGAGCTCGACCGGAATGTTATCCTGGCGTTCCTCGACAGAAACCTGGATTCTCAGGCGGCCGGTCTCGACCTGGCGTTTCGTGACGGACACGCGCTCCTCCGCGAGCGGGATCGCGGCGACTTCCTGTTCGTCTGTCATCTTGGCCCTGCGTCTGTGGGAGGTGACGGCGTAACAGTCCGGCACGCCATTGCGTTCCGGTTTTCGGCCCCGCCCGGTGGATGCATACGAGCGCAAGGGCGACGGACCCGAGGGCCTCGCCGGCCGTGCCCGTTTCACCCAATTGTGGAGCCTCGGCCCGGACGGAGTCTGGCGCCTCGCGCGGATCTTCAGCTTCGCCCACGAAAAGGCCGATTGAGCCCTCCCGGCCGCTCAAGTTGACGCTCCCGGCGGCGGCCCCTATCCCCGCCGCGCACCCCCCTGAGGAGCCTTGAGTGACGGACCAGCGCAGCTTCGACGACCGCGACGGCTTCATCTGGCTGGACGGGGCCCTGGTGCCGTGGCGTGAGGCGAACGTCCATGTGCTGACCCACGCGCTTCACTACGCCTCCTCCGTCTTCGAGGGGCAGCGCGCTTATTCGGGCGAGGTCTTCAGGCTCAGCGACCACAGCCGGCGGCTTCGCAACAGCGCCCGGCTGCTCGGCTTCGAGATCCCGTTCGGCGTCGAGGAGATCGACGAGGCGTGCCGCGAGGTCTTGAGGGCCAACAGGCTCGAGGACGCTTATATGCGCCCGCTCGCCTGGCGCGGGTCCGAGCAGATGGGGGTCTCCGCCCAGAGGTCGAAGATCCACCTCGCCATCGCGGTCTGGCCCTGGCCCGCCTATTTCGGCGAGGAGGCGATCGCCAAGGGCCTTCGCCTGGCGATCTCGAAATGGCGGCGGCCCGCGCCCTACACGGCGCCGACCGAATCCAAGGCGTCGGGCCTCTACATGATCTGCACCCTCGCCCGCCACCAGGCGCAGGCGGACGGCTATGACGACGCCTTGATGTTCGACTGGCGCGGCCAGGTCGCCGAGGCGACGGGCGCGAACGCCTTCTTCGTCAGGAACGGGGCGCTCCACACGCCGACCCCGGATTGCTTCCTCGACGGGATCACCCGCCGGACCGTGATCGATCTGGCCCGGCGGCGCGGCATCGAGGTGATCGAGCGGGCGATCTGGCCGGAGGAGCTCGAGGGCTTCGAGCAATTCTTCCTCACCGGAAGCGCCGCCGAGGTGACCCCGGTCGCCTCCGCGGGGCCCTGGAGCTTCGAGGTCGGCGGCCTCACCCTGCAGCTCAGGAAGGATTATCTCGACCTCGTCCACCGGCGCATTTCGAACGTGTAGCGTCATCCCGGCGAAAGCCGGGACCCCGGCACGGGAAGTCTCGGCGAGTCTCCCCGAGGTCCCGGCCTTCGCCGGGACGACGAAGGGCTTCCCACGAACCCCTTCGCCGCTATAAGCCGCCCCCGCCTGCTGGGGCGTCGCCAAGTGGTAAGGCACCGGTTTTTGGTACCGGCATTCGCAGGTTCGAATCCTGCCGCCCCAGCCAGTTTCAATTTAAGTTACTGAATTCGTTGGCTCTACCTTAAGGGGCTGCGAACGTTGCGGCCATCGATTGTGCAGGTCGAGGTGCAATGCCGCCGCCCGGGGAGACCATCCCTTGGCTTCGATCCAGCAGGTCTACCGCCGCGGCCATATTTTCTGGTGGCGGCGAGTTCTCTGTATCCTCGGAGAATCCGGCTGTGATATTCGTCTCTCCCTGGGGACCGCCGGTCGGCGCCATGCTTACGGCGGCGAGTGAGGGCGTAACGATGTTGGTGGAAGTGCAAGCGAGAAGGCGGCCCGACGAGCGGCCGAGCGAGGCCGAGCTCCAGTCGATCGCCAGGGCCGAATTCCAGAACCAGCTGTGCGGCGGATTGCCCGTCAGCCTGGGCGGTGAACCGGAGGACCAAGTGAAGATATTGCTTTTTGGGAGCTTGCGCGAGGATATCGCCGGCGAGGTCGCCGAAGAGGTTCCGGAGGAGGGCTGTTCGATTGGGGTGCTCCGGGGGATGCTGGTAGCCAGGGACCCCTCCCACGCGCCCCTTGCCCGCCCTTCGGTGCTCGCCTGCGTCGATCAGGAAATCGTTCGGGACGACCACGTCGTTCTCCCGGGTCAGGAGGTCGCCTTCTTCCGACCCGTGTCCGGCGGCTGAAATGGTTTGCGAGGCCCGACTGGAGACGGAGGTGCTCGCTGCCGATCTCGAGCTTCGTTTCTTTCTCGAAGGCTGCGAAGGCGAGGGGGCCGTAGTCAGCTTCGTCGGCCTGGCGCGACCGATGAGCCGGGATGGCACCCACGTCACCGGTCTCTATCTCGAACATTATCCGGGCATGACCGAGAAGTCCCTGGCCAGGATCGCGGCGGCCGGGGCGGAGCGCTTCCCGGGAACGCGCGTGAAGGTGGTTCACCGGTGCGGGCAGGTGGCTGCTGGCGACGCGATCGTGTTCGTCGCCGCGGCGTCCGGGCATCGCCGCAAGGCTTTCGAAGCGGCCGAATATCTGATGGACCGGCTGAAGACCGAAGCGGCCTTCTGGAAGCGCGAGGATCGGGCCGATGGCTCGGTCTGGATCGAGCCGACCGAGCAGGACCAAGCGGACGCCAAGAGATGGAACGACGAATGCCCGGAATAGACGAGAGCCTCCAATTTTACCCGCTGCGAATCGCGGTGCTCACCGTGTCGGATAGCCGGACCGAGGACACGGACATGTCGGGTTCCCTCCTCGCGGAGAGGCTGAGAACCGCCGGGCACGAGCTCGCGTCCTGCCGGATCGTCAAGGACGATGTCGAGGCGATCCGGGCCTGCGTCGGCGAATGGGCCGCGGACGAGAGCATCGACATCGTGCTCACCACCGGCGGCACCGGCTTCATGCCGCGCGACGTCACTCCCGAGGCGATCCGCCCGCTTCTCAACCGGGAAATGGAGGGTTTTTCGGTCCTGTTTCACCAGGCGAGCCGAGACACGGTGGGAGTGGCGACGCTCCAGTCGCGCGCGTTCGCCGGGCAGATCGGCGAGACGTTCGTCTTCTGCCTGCCCGGCTCGACGGGGGCCTGCCGGGACGGCTGGGACCTCATCCTGGCGCTCGAGCTCGACAGCCGCTATCGGCCCTGCTCGATCGCGGGGCTCGTTCCGCGCCTGCGGGAGCTTTGCGCATGAGCCGGCTGAGCCACCTTGGCGACGACGGCCGGGCGCGGATGGTTGATGTGTCGGAGAAGCCCGATACCGCCCGAACCGCCACCGCAACGGGCAGGCTGCGCTGCGCCGTGGAGACGCTCGAGCATGTCCGCGCCGGCACCGCGCCGAAGGGTGCGGTCATCTCCACCGCCGAGCTTGCGGGCGTGATGGCGGCGAAGCGGACGTCGGACCTGATCCCCCTCTGCCACCCGCTCGCTTTGACCAAGGCCGCCGTGACCATCCGCGCCGACGAGACCCTGCCCGGCTTCCACGTCGAGGCGGAAGTTCGGACGACCGGCCCGACCGGGGTCGAGATGGAGGCGCTGACCGCGGTGGCGGTGGCCTGCCTCACCCTCTTCGACATGCTGAAGGCGGTCGACAGGTCGATGGTGATCGAAGCGGTTCGGGTCGGCTCGAAGAGCGGCGGCGGCTCGGGCACCTGGGAGGCCGTATCGGCGTGATCTCCTTCGACGAGGCCTTTGCCATCGTAAAAGCCGCCGCTCGACCGCTCGGCACCGAGCGGGTGGCTCTGGAGGAGGCTGCCGGACGGGTTCTCGGGACTCCGGTCGTCTCCCGAATCGACGGGCCTCGCTCCGACGTCTCGACGATGGACGGTTATGCGGTCCGCGAGGCTGATCTCGGCCCCCCTCCATGCCGGCTCCGAGTCATCGGAGCTTCTTTTCCGGGCGCACCGTATGAGGGCCCGGTCAAGGCGGGGACATGCGTTCGCATCTTCACCGGTGCGGCGCTTCCCTCAGGCTCGGACCGGGTCGTTATTCAGGAGGTGGTGGACCGGCAAGACGACGAAGCGGTTATCGCCGGTCCGCCTTCGCCGTCGCTCTACATTCGCAAGAAGGCCTCCGACTTCGCGGCCGGCGATGTCCTGGTCGCCGCGGGGCGGAGGCTGGACGCTCGTGCGTTGGTTGCGGCCGGTGCCGCCGACGTCGGCGAGGTCGAGGTGTATCTGCAGCCCCGGGTGGCAATCGTGGCGACGGGAGATGAGCTGAGAAAGCCGGGCGCCACCGGCGTCGCGGAGGCAATCCCCGACAGCATCACGCTCGGCCTGGAAGCGCTCGCAAAGCAATGCGGGGCGGTGGTGGTCGATCGCCAAATTCTCCCGGACGATCTGGCGGCGACGATGCCGGCTGTCGCGAAATGCCTTCGACTGACGGACGTGCTGATCGTCACCGGCGGCGCATCGGTCGGCGAGCGCGACTATGCCAAGCGGATGTTCGAGGACCTCGAAATCCTGTTCGCCAAGGTCGCGATCAAGCCGGGCAAGCCCGTATGGCTCGGCAGGGCTTCGGGGCGGTTGGCGATCGGGCTTCCCGGGAACCCGACTTCGGCCCTTGTCACGGCACGGTTGCTGCTCAAGCCGTTGCTTGCCGGGCTGGGCGGCCTGGAGCCGGATGCAGCCCTCCGGTGGCGCCGGGCCCCCTTGGCGGTCGCCATGGAAGCCGGATCGGACCGGGAGATCTTCTGGCGAGCCAAAGACGAAGACGGGAAGGTCGTCCTCATACCCGACCAGGATTCAGGGGCTCAGCGCACTCTCGCCGAGGCCGACCTTCTGGTCCGCCAAGCCGCCGGTTCGCCCGCGCTTGCAGCCGGCGACGAAGTCGAGATCGTCGACTTTTAGAGCCGTTCAATCGTCACCCCCGGACTTGATCCGGGGTCCACCTTCTCACCAGGTTCGAAAGGAAGGTGGATGCCGGATCAAGTCCGGCATGACGAAGGTGGGTCGACTTGGGTCAGATCGGTTCCGGGATCAGGACAGGAGCAGCTTCGCTCCGGCTATTGAGAGCACCAGGCCGAGGCACTGGAGCAGACGGTGGCGGGGAAGCCTGTCGAGCCCCAGCCAGGTTCCCAGCACAGCGCCCGCGGCGACGGCGGCAACGAACCAGGGCAGCTCCGGCGGAAGGCTCCTGACGGCGGCGATGTTTCCGGCCAGGCCGGCGATCGAGTTGATCAGGATGAAGGCCGCTGCCACCCCGGAGGTCTTTCGAGGTCCCTCCCATCGGAACAGGATGATGAGCGGGCTGAGGAAGATGCCTCCGCCGGTGCCGGTAAGCCCGGCGAGCAGGCCGAGCCCGGCTCCGGCCGGCAAGGCGATCGCGAGCGTCGGCGACCTTGTCTCCCGCTCGGCGAGGGCAGTGGGCTGCCAGAGGAGGCGGACGGCCGCGAGCAGCAGGACGATGCCCACGAGCGGGCGATAATAGACCGGCGGGAGGCTGATCATCCCGCCGAGGAAGGCCGCGGGCGCGGCCGTCACGGCAAAGATCGCGCACAGGCGCCAGTTGATCTGGCGCGCCAGGCCGAATCGAAGGACGGCGAAGCCGGCGACGACGAGGTTCAAGGTCAGGGCCGTCGGGCGCATGACCTCGGGCGCGACCGAGAACAGCGCCATCAGGGCCAGATAGGCCGAGGCGCCGCCGTGCCCGACGGTGGAATAAAGCGCCGCGGCCAGCGCCATGAGCACGGCCAGCCAGAGCAGAATTGCGGGATCCATGGCTTCAGCCGCCGGTGACGCTCATGTGCCTGGAGAGGGCGGGCGAGGCTTTCGCGATCTTGAAGTCGTGGCCGAGCGGCTTGCCGGCGATGACTTCGTCGAGGAGCCGGTCCAGAGCGGGAGGGCCGCCGCTGCGCAGGGCCTCGCGGAGCTCGACCTTCTGATCGCGGCCCAGGCAGCCGTAGACCGTTCCCGCGGCGGTCACTCGAATGCGGTTGCAGCCGGCGCAGAAATTGCCGGTCAGCGGCGTGATGAATCCGAGGCGAATGCTGGTGCCGTCGACATGATAATAACGGGCAGGTCCGCCCGTGCGGTGGATCGACGGGATCAGAGCGAAATCCTGCTCGAGGCCTCGTTTGACCGCGTCGAGAGGCAGGTATCGGTCGGTGCGATCCCCTTCGACGTCGCCCAGCGGCATGGTCTCGATCAAAGTGAGGTCGAAGCCTTCGTCCGAGCACCACCGGAGCATGGCGGGGATCTCATCCTGGTTCTGGTCAGCGAGGGCGACCATGTTGATCTTGATGGCGAGACCGGCGGCCTTGGCGGCGCCAATGCCGGCGAGGACCCGGGCAAGGTCTCCGCGGCGCGTGATGTAGCGGAAACGTTCCGGGTCGAGCGTATCGAGGCTCACATTGATACGGCGCACACCTGCGTCGAAAATCCGGTTGGCGAACCGGGCGAGCTGTGTCCCGTTCGTCGTCAGGGTGAGCTCGTCGAGCCCGGCGCCAAGCCGCGAGCCCAAGCGATCGATTAGCTCTTCGATGCCGCGCCGGACGAGCGGCTCCCCGCCGGTCAGGCGCACTCGGCGCACGCCGCGGGCGATCAGAGCGTCCACGAGCCGCTCCATCTCGTCGAATGTCAGCAGGTCCGGCGAGGGGACGAACCGCATCCGCTCCGACATGCAGTAGCGGCACCGCAGGTCGCATCGGTCCGTGACCGACAGCCGGACATATTCGATCCGCCGGCCAAAGGCGTCGATCAGGGGACGAGTCATGAGGCCAGTGACTCCGGTAGGCGCGAAGCGATCATCCGAATCCCGTTATGGACCGTTTGCCGAGGTGCGATAACCCGCATTCATGCGGCAGTAGCTGGCTATCGGCCTACCCGGATCTCGTCAGCGGCCCCCAGCTGCACTTCCTCGCAATTGTCGCCCGGACCGGCACGGTCGATGACGAGGTAGTCGCTTTCTTCAAGGACGAGCAGGAAATGGTGCCAGACGCCCTTGCGGTAGTGAACGCCCTGGTGGGGCTCGGCGCGAAACAGGCGGATTTCGGCGGGATCGAAGGGGCCGGCGGGGGCGACGGCGACGAGGTAGGGGCGGCTGCTCAGCGGCATGAAGGTCTGACTTCCAAGGGGGTGGCGCTCAAAGCCTCTCAGCACCAGCTCGGCGAGCGGTCGGGCGCGGAACAGGCTGATCACCGCGACCCCGCCGCCTTCGGCGACATCCACCTCGGCGAGCGCGTCGTAGCGGACGGCGTGGCCCTGGTTGATGTCCAGCCTGGTCGCTGCGTCGGAGGCCTCGATGACGCTTCCGAACGGGGCGAAGGCTTCGGCGGTCAGGGGCTCGGGGGTCATCTCGCGCATCGGTCTTCCTTCGCTCCGACTGTCCAGCCGACATCGTCACCCCGGGCTTGACCCGGGGTCCACCTTCTCCCTAGCCGTTGCGTAAGAAAAGGTGGATGCCGGGTCGAGCCCGGCATGACCAGATATGCGGATCAAGCGCACGATGCTCCGACTAGGCATTCCATTTGACTGACGAAAGCTATCCCCGCGACCTGGCCGGCTACGGCCGGACGCCTCCGCATGCGCAATGGCCGGGCGGCGCGCGGATCGCCGTCCAGCTGGTCCTCAATTACGAGGAGGGCGCCGAGGCGAATGTCCTCGACGGGGATCCGGGCGCCGAAGTCTTCCTGTCCGACATCCCCAATGCGGCGTCGGTGCCGGGCGCCCGGCACATGAGCATGGAGCAGATCTACGAATATGGGTCCCGCGCCGGTGTGTGGCGGCTGCTTCGGCTGTTGGAGCGCTACGATATTCCAGTCACCGTGTTCGGGGTCGCCCTGGCGATGCAGCGCAATCGGGCGGCGGTGGACGCGTTCCTGGAGGCGGGGCATGAGATCGCCTCGCACGGCTGGCGGTGGATCAACTACCAGTGGATCCCGGAAGCCGAGGAGCGCGCCGACCTGCAGCGGGCGATCGAGGTGCACCGGCAATTGACCGGCGAGCGCCCGCTCGGCTGGTATACCGGGCGGACCAGCCCCAACACGCGCCGAATCGTCGCGGAGGAGGGGGGCTTCCTCTACGATGCGGACGATTATTCGGACGATTTGCCGTTCTGGACGAAGGTCAGCGGGAAGAGCCACCTGATCGTGCCCTATTCGCTGGAGACGAACGACATGCGGTTCGCCTCCGCCAACATGCATACCGGCGATCAGTTTTTCGCCTATCTGCGCGACACGTTCGATGTCCTCTATGCCGAGGGCGAGGAGCGACCGAAGATGATGTCGGTCGGACTCCACTGCCGTCTCGCCGGCCGGCCGGGCAAGCTGGCGGGGCTCGAGCGGTTCCTCAAGCATGCGCTCGGGCATCGGGACGTCTGGTTCTGCCGGCGCATCGACATCGCGCGCCACTGGCGCGCGACTCACCCGCATGCCACCTGACATGCTCGATGATCTGCGCCGGCATTACGTGAATCTCGCCCAGCCCCGGCTCGGGGCCGAGGTGGTCTATGCGACCGACGATTTCTTCGCCGACAAGGCGCGGCTGATCGACGCGTCGGAACCCGTCTTCGTTCCGGGCCTGTACGACGAGAACGGCAAGTGGATGGATGGCTGGGAGAGCCGGCGCAAGCGCACCCCCGGCCACGACTGGTGCGTGATCCGCCTCGGCGTGTCGGGCCGGGTCGCGGGCTTCGAGATCGATACAAGGCATTTCACCGGCAATTATCCGCCCGGCGCGGAGCTCGACGTCTGCCGAAGCGAGGAGTCGGTTCCCGGCGAGGGCGCGGGCTGGACGACGGTCACTTCGCGCCTCGCGCTGAAGGGGGATGACAGGGTCTACGTACCGATCGAGCATGGGGAGCCGGTGACCCATGTCCGACTGCACATCTTTCCGGACGGAGGAGTCGCCCGGCTGCGAGTCTGGGGCAGGGCCGCCAAGGACTGGTCGAGTGTCGACGCGGACTCGCGCGTCGACCTGCTGGCCATGGAGAATGGCGGCCGCGGCATCTTTGCCAATGACGAACATTATGGCTGCGTCGAGAATCTCACGGCCCCCGGACAGGGCGTCAACATGGGGGACGGCTGGGAGACGAGGCGGCGGCGCGAGCCCGGGCACGACTGGGCGGTGCTCGAGCTGGGCGCTTCGGGGCGGATCGAGGAGGTCGTGGTCGACACCGCCCATTTCAAAGGCAATTATCCGGATCGCTGCTTCCTTCAGGCGACCTCCGCCGCGTGCGGTTCACCCGAGGAGATCGCCGCGGCTTCGGAAAGCTGGCCGCTCCTTCTGCCCGAGGTCAAGCTCGAGGCTGACAAGATTCACGTCTTTCGGGACTGTCTGGCCGATCTCGGCGCGATCCGCTTCGTTCGGCTGAACATCATTCCCGATGGGGGAGTAAGCCGGCTGCGGCTGATCGGGCGGGTCGAGCGATGAGCGCGCTGTTCGAGCATTCGCCTTGGGTGGAGGCGCGCGCCGACCAGCGCCCGTCGTCGGGCGACCGACTTGCCGACCTGATGGCCGTCGTCCACGAGGCCACGCCGGAGGAGCAGCTCGCTTTGATCCGCGCCCACCCCGAGCTCGCCGGCAAGGCCGCGGTCGACGGCGGCCTCACCCAGGCCAGCGCAGCCGAGCAGGCCAGCGCCGGGCTCGACCGGCTCACCCAGGCTGAGTTCGACCGCTTCAACGCGCTCAATGAAGCTTATTCCGAAAAATTCGGCTTCCCCTTCATCATCTGCGTGCGCCTGACCGACAAAGCGGGCATCCTGGCGGCGATGGAACGCCGCCTCGCCAACGACCGCGACACCGAGATCGCCACCGCGCTCGAACAGATTGGCGAGATCGTCCGCCTGCGCCTCGAGGACATTGCATGAGCACGCTCTCCACCCATGTGCTCGACACCATGCACGGACGGCCCGCGGCCGGAATAAAGGTGGCTCTGAGCGGACCGGGCGGGGAAATTGCGCGGGGCGCGACCAATGCTGACGGCCGTTGCCCGGATTTGCTGCAGAGCGCGCTCGCTCCCGGCCGCTACGCGATCCGCTTCGCCGTCGCGGATTATTTCCGCGGATTGGGGGTCGAGCTGCCCGATCCGCCCTTCCTCGACGAAGTGACCGTCGATTTCGGGATCTCCGCCGAGGGCGGCCATTATCATGTGCCGCTGCTCGTCTCGCCCTTCGCTTATTCGACCTACCGAGGCAGCTGAGGATGGGCGTCGACCTCGCCGAATGGCTCAATCTCGCGATCCGATGGCTGCATCTGGTGACGGGCATCGCCTGGATCGGGTCTAGCTTCTATTTCGTCTGGCTCGACAATCATCTGACCAAGCCCGCCGAAGGCGACGCCTCGGGCGAATTATGGTCGGTGCATGGCGGCGGCTTTTATCACAACCAGAAATACCAGGTCGCTCCCAGCCAGATGCCGGAGCGGCTGCACTGGTTCAAATGGGAGGCCTATTTCACCTGGATCAGCGGTTTCTCGCTGCTGGTGCTGGTCTATTATGTCGGTGCGCAGAGCTTCCTGATCGATCCGGCGAAGGCGCCGCTGAGCCCGGCCGTGGCGATCGCCGTCGGGCTTGCGGCGATCGCGCTCGGCTGGCTGATCTACGACGGGATGTGCCGCTCGCCCGTGGGCTCCAGCGGCCTTGCGCTGGGCGCTTTCTGGTTCGCCTTCCTGCTGCTCGCCGCCATCGCGCTCGACGGCCTGTTCAGCTCGCGAGCGGCCTATCTTCATATCGGCGCGATCATCGGCACGGTGATGGTCGGCAACGTGTTCCTGATCATCATTCCCAACCAGCGCAAGGTGGTCGCCGATCTGATCGCCGGGCGAACGCCGGACCCGCGACTGGGGGCGATGGCCAAGCAGCGCTCGCTGCACAACAATTACATGACGCTGCCGGTGCTGTTCATCATGATCAGCCCCCATTATCCGATGACCTACGGTGCAGTGAGGCCCTGGCTGGTGCTGGCCCTGCTCGGGCTGACCGGGGTAGCCGTCCGCCATGTCTTCAACCTGCGCGGCCGCGGAAAGGCGACTGGCCCCACGATCGCGGTGGCGGCCGCTTTCGCGCTTGCCACGGTCACCTATGTCACGCTCGAGAAGCGAGACGCCGCACCCGGTCAGGCCGGGACGCCGACCTTTGCCGGGATCGAGCCGATCCTGGCCACCCATTGCGCGGGCTGCCACAACGTCAATCCGCCGCCGGTGGGGGTGGCGCTGGACAGCTGGGAGCGGGTTCGGGCCGCGTCGGCGCGGATCAAGGCGGTGGCGGTCGATTCCCATGTCATGCCGCTAGGCAATCCCACCCGAATGACCCCGGCAGAGCGGCAGGCGCTGGGCGCGTGGATCGCCGCGGGGAGCCCGAAATGATCCGCTTTCTCCTCGATGGCCAAGTGATGGAAATCGATGGAGCCGACCCCACGGCCACGGTCCTCGATCATCTCCGCTACACGCTGCGCCGCACCGGCACCAAGGAGGGCTGCGCCGAGGGGGATTGCGGGGCCTGCACGGTGCTGCTCGGGGAGCTGGCCGGGGACAGGGTCGAGTGGCGCGCGGTCAACGCGTGCATCCTCTTTTTGCCGATGCTCGACGGCAAGGCGCTGAGGACCGTCGAGAGCCTGGGCGGTACCCACCCGGTTCAGCGCGAGCTGGTCCAGCGCCATGGCTCGCAATGCGGCTTCTGCACGCCCGGCTTTGTGATGTCGCTCTACGGCCGAAGCATTGGCGCGGCGGGCACTCGGGGCGTGGCCGTGGGAGACGTCATCGCCGGCAATCTGTGCCGCTGCACCGGCTACGGCCCGATCCTCGCGGCCGGGGAAGCGGTTCCGGTTTCGGCGGAAGATGACCCAGCTACGGTCGAGGCCCTGCGCGCCTTGCGCCCTGCCTACGGCCATCCGGCCACCGCCGACGAGCTGGCCGACCTCATGCTCGCCAATCCCGAGACCCGAATCGTGGCGGGAGCCACCGATGTGGGACTGTGGGTGACCAAGCAACTTCGCGACCTCGGCCCCACAATCTTCATCGGCGACATCGCCGACCTGCGGCACATGGAGGAAAGCGCGGAGGCGCTCACGCTCGGAGCGGCCGTCCGCTACTCCGAGGCCCGCGAGGCGCTTGAACGCCTGCATCCGGACCTCGGCGAGCTTGTCCGTCGAATCGGCGGCGTTCAGGTCCGCAATGCCGGGACGATCGGGGGCAATATCGCCAACGGCTCGCCGATCGGGGACATGCCGCCGGCTTTGATCGCGCTTGGCGCAGAGCTTACCCTCCGGCGAGGGACCGAGCGGCGCACCATCGCCCTCGAGGATTTCTTCCTGGGCTATGGCAAGCAGGATCTCGCGCCCGGCGAGTTCGTCGAGACCGTTCGCATTCCCCGCCCCGGGGCCGGCGCACTGATCCGCATCGTCAAGCTCTCCAAGCGGTTCGACAGCGACATTTCCGGCGTCTGCGGCGCCTTCGCGCTCCGGATCGAGGACGGCATCGTCACGCACGCCAGAATCGCCTTCGGCGGCATGGCGGGCATACCTGCCCGAGCGCCGGGCTGCGAAGCCGCTCTGACCGGGCAGGCCTGGTCGGAGGACAATGTCGAGGCGGCCGCGCAGGCCCTCTCAAACGATTACCAGCCGCTCGACGACCTGCGCGGATCGGCCCACTATCGCCGCAAGGTCGCCGCCAACCTGCTTCGCCGGATGTGGGCCGAGCAGAACGAGCCGGTCAGCGTGCTCCATGTCTGACGGCGCCGTCCACGAGCCGCTGCCCCACGACAGCGCCGACCTCCATGTCGCCGGCGCGGCCGCCTATGTCGACGATCTGCCGGAAGCCCCCGGCACGCTCCACCTCGCGTTCGGCCTCGCCGCCAACGGCCATTCGAGGCTGACGGGCCTGGACCTGTCCGCGGTCCGAGCCGCGCCGGGGGTCGTCGCAGCCTTCACGGCCGCAGACATCCCCGGCGAGAACAATGTCGGCCCGGTCGTCCACGACGACCGGCTCTTCGCCGAAGACGAGATCCTCTACCCCGGACAGCCTTTGTTCGTCGTCGCCGCGACCGAGGCCCGCGCCGCCCGTGTCGCCGCTCGGCTCGCCAGGGTCGAAACCGAGCCGCGCCCCGCCCTCGTCACCATCGGCGAGGCGCTGGAGGCCGGTTCGGAGCTCGAAACGCCGCAAAGGATGGCGCGCGGCGACGCCGCAGCGGCGCTCGAGGGTGCGGAACATCGCCTGTCAGGAAGCCTCGACATGGGCGGGCAGGAGCATTTCTACCTCGAAGGCCAGGCGGCGCTCGCCACTCCGGGAGAGAGAGGCGACGTGCATGTCGTCAGCTCGACCCAGCATCCGAGCGAGGTCCAGCATCTGATCGCGAATTTGCTCTGCCTCCGAAGCGCCGACGTGACCGTCGAAGTGCGGCGGATGGGCGGCGGCTTCGGGGGCAAGGAGACCCAGGCCGCGGCTTATGCCGCCGCCTGCGCCCTGGTAGTGGCGAAGACCGGTCGCCCCGCCAAGATCCGGGCCGATCGCGACGACGACATGGCGATGACCGGCAAGCGCCACGATTTCAGGGCGGACTATGATGTCGGCTTCGACGGCGACGGCCGGATCGAGGGCATAAGGATCGTCCTCGCCGCCCGCTGCGGCGCCACCGTCGATCTCAGCCTGGCGATCAGCGACCGTGCCATGTTCCACGCCGACAATTGCTATTATCTGCCCGCGGTCGAGATCGTGTCGCACCGCTTGAAGACCCACACCGTCTCCAACACCGCCTTCCGGGGCTTTGGCGGGCCGCAGGGGATGATGGCGATCGAGCGGACGATGGACGCGATCGCGGCGCATCTAGGGCTCGATCCGCTCGTCGTGCGCCAGGCCAATCTCTACGGGCCCGGTCGCGACGTCACCCCCTATCACATGATCGTCGAGGACAATGTCGCGCCGGAGCTGATCGCCGACCTCGCCGGGCGCGCCGGCTATGCCGAGCGCCGCGCCGGGGTCGAGGCGTTCAATGCGAGCCACAAGGTGCTCAAGAAAGGCTTGGCCCTGACCCCCGTGAAGTTCGGGATTAGCTTCACCACCACTCATCTCAACCAGGCCGGCGCCCTGGTGCTGGTCTATGCCGACGGCTCGATCCACCTGAACCATGGCGGCACCGAGATGGGCCAGGGGTTGATGATCAAGGTTGCCCAGGTGGTTGCCGACGTCTTCAAAGTGCCCGTCGGGACCGTGAAGGTCAGCTCGACGCGCACCGACAAGGTCCCCAACACCTCGGCCACCGCCGCTTCCTCAGGCACCGACCTGAACGGCATGGCCGCGCAGCGCGCCGCCGAGACGATCCGGGAGCGGCTCGACACGTTCGCGGCCGGGCAGGAAGGGTCGGAGGAGTGGACCTTCGCCGAGCTTTGCCGCCGGGCTCATCTCGCCCGCATCCCCCTTCTCGCGACCGGCTTCTACGCGACTCCGAAGATCCATTACGACCGCGCTACCCACAGCGGCCGGCCCTTCCTCTATTTCGCTTACGGCGCGGCCTTGAGCGAGGTGGTGATCGACACCCTCACCGGCGAGCACAAGGTCGTCTCGGTCGACATCCTCCACGACGTCGGCCGCTCGCTCAACCCGGCGATCGACCTCGGCCAGATCGAGGGCGGCTTCATTCAGGGCATGGGCTGGCTGACGACGGAGGAGCTGGTCTTCGACGAGCGCGGCCGGCTGCTTACCCACGCGCCGTCCACCTACAAGATCCCGACCGCCAACGATCGCCCGGGGCGAATGGAGATCGCGATCTGGGAGCGCGGGCTCAATCCCGAGCCCACCATCCACCGCTCCAAGGCGGTCGGCGAGCCGCCGCTGATGCTCGCCATCTCGGTCTTCTCGGCTTTGACCCAAGCCGTCGCTGCCGCCTCGCCCGGCAAGGGGCTGCCGAAGCTGGACGCTCCCGCCACGCCGGAGCGCATCCTCGCCGCAATCGATGAGTTGAGGGCCCGGACCCATGACCGGAGGCCGTCGTGACAGGCGATGATCGGACACCTCTCTTAATTCCTCCCCGAGATTTCTCGGGGAGGGGGACCGCGCGAAGCGCGGTGGAGGGGTTCTTCGAAGTAAGGAAGGCCCCTCCACCATGCTTCGCATGGTCCCCCTCCCCTGCAAATGCAGGGGAGGATTTAAGGAAGCACGGACGATCACCATCTCCGGTAGCGAGTCGGGCACCTGGGGCCTGCAATGGCTGACTGGACTAGCCAGGCCCGCGAGGCGCTGAGCAGGGGGCCGGCAGCCCTCGTCACCATCCTGGCCACCGAGGGTTCGGCCCCGCGCGAACCGGGCGCGCGGATGGTCGTCACCGAAACCGGCTTCGACGGCACGATCGGCGGCGGCAAGCTCGAACATCTGGCGATGGCGCAGGCGCGCGCGATCCTGGCGCTCGCGCCGGGAAGCTGGCGGGTCCAGGATTATCCGCTCGGTCCGCTGCTCGGCCAATGCTGCGGCGGGCGCGTCCGGCTGCTGGTCGAGCATCTCGAGAGCGTGCCCGAGGGCGAAGGTCCGTTCGAGGTCACCCTGAGCGCGCGGGTCGAGCGTAGCCCGCTCAACGGGGGAGCCCCCGACATGATCGGCGCCCGAGGCCCAATGCCCGCCGACGGCGCGCATTTCCTGGAGCCCATGGAGGCGGAATCGCTTCCCGTCCATCTCTTCGGTGCGGGCCATGTTGGCCGGTCCATCGTCGCCCGCGCGGCAGGCCTTCCGCTCCACTTCGCCTGGTACGACAGCCGCGCCGAGATGGCGGAGACGCCGGGCGTCTTCCTCGCAGAGGAAGCCCAGCTGGCCGCCGTCGCGGCGGAGGCGTCCGACAATTCGGCCATCGTGATCATGACCCACGATCACGACCTCGATTACCGACTCACCGCGGCCGCGCTCGGCGGCCGGGCGCGCTTTGTCGGCTTGATCGGCTCTCAGACCAAGCGCGCCCGCTTCCTCTCGCGGCTCGCCGCAGACGGCGTGGACTCCACGCGCCTGACCTGCCCAATCGGCCTGCCCATCAGTGGCCGGGAGCCCGAAGTCATCGCGATCGCCACGCTCGCGCAGCTGCTCATGTTGAGGGACCCCGAATGAAGGCCTTCCGCGGCGAGATCTTGAGCGTTCCGGAGGATCCGGCCCTGGCCGGCGATGAGGCGATACGGCATTTCAAGGACGGCCTGCTCGTGGTGGAAGACGGCCTCGTCCTTGCCTGCGGCCCCTATTCGGAGCTCGCCGCCGGCTTCGCCGACGTGCCCGCCGAAGGTCTGGACGGCCTGATCGTCCCGGGTTTCGTCGACGCCCATGTCCATTACCCGCAGATCGAGTGCATCGCCTCACACGGCGAGCAGCTGATGCAATGGCTCGAACGCCACATTTTTCCGGCGGAAAAGGCTTTCGCCGACCGAGCCCACGCCGATGACGTGGCCGCCTTCTTCCTCGACGAGCTGCTTCGCCACGGCACCACCAGCGCGCTCGTCTTCGCCACCGTCCACCCCGGCTCGGTCGACGCGCTGTTCGAGGCCGCGCTCGAGCGCGACATGCGGATCGTCTCCGGCAAGGTGCTGATGGATCTGGGGCCCGAGGGCCTCAGCGATACCCTCGCCTCGGGACGCGCCGATACGGAGGCCCTGATCGGCCGATGGCGCGGCCGCGGCCGTCTCGGCTATGCCGTCACGCCCCGCTTCGTCCCCACCTCCAGCGCCGAGCAGCTCGCCGACGCCGGCGCCCTGGTCGCAGCGCATCCGGACGTGCTGATGCACACCCATCTTTCCGAAAATCCGGGTGAGATCGAGTTCGTCGCCGGGCGGTTCCCCGACGCCTCCGACTATCTCGACGTCTATGACAGCTTCGGCCTGGTCGGACCGCGCTCGGTCTTCGCGCATTGCGTGCATATGAGCGACCGCGCGCTGGCGAGGATGGCCCAGGCGGGCGCCGGCATCGCCTTCTGCCCGACCAGCAACATGTTTCTCGGCTCGGGCCTGTTCGACCTGGCTTCGGCCGATCGTCACGGCGTCAGCCTCGGCATCGGCACCGACATAGGCGCGGGAACCACTCTCTCCATGCTCCACACGCTCGGCGAGGCGTACAGGACCTGCCAACTCAAGGGATCGAGCCTCGATCCCTTCCGGGCCCTTCATTTCGCCACCGCCGGCGGTGCCCGGATAATGGGCCTCGCGGATCGCATCGGCGCGCTTCTGCCCGGCCAGGAGGCGGATTTCGTCATCCTGAGCTCGGTCGCAACGCCCTTGCTGGCCCGCCGCTGCGCCGGGGCGTCCCTGCACGACCGCTTGTTCGCCTTGCAAATATTGGGTGACGACCGATCGATCGCCGCCACCTACCTTCGCGGCCGCCGGGCGCATGAGCGGAAAGGCGAATTCAGCGTCAGCGCTCCGCCTTGCGCAGGTTCGCCGGAAGACCGCTAGGGCCTCGTTGCATCTCAAGCGTGCGGCGAGAGAAAGGCCACGTCGCGTTCTCGCGGCCGATCGCCTGCCCGGAGGCGAATTGAAAGCCGGGCTGCACGACGCTGTTGAAGATCGTATACAAGGCGCGTTGATGGGGCGCCGGACTTGCCGTGGCAAGAGCGCATGAGCCGAGGGGAGGCTTATGTTCCTGGGAATCGATTGGGAACCGATCATGCCCGCGATCACGGCGGTGCTGGTGTTCGGCACGGTCGTTCTTGGCATCGCCGGCTTGTATTCCGACAAGCATATGAAGGATGGAAAGCTGACGCGCTCGGGGTGGCATGTCGCTGGCTTCATGGTCTTGCTCGGCATTCTGACCATCCTCTCCGGGATCGCAAACCAGAGAATTGCGGATGCCAAGGAGCGGAAGCTCGCGGAGGAGCGCACTCTACAGTTTCAGGCGCAGATCGGCGAGCTCCGGCGCGTCACGGGAACGCTTGGAGGCGTGACTGGCTCGCTCACCGAGCTCCAAGGGAATATGAGAGAATCCCTGGGTACGCAGCGGAGCCTGCTCAGCACCGCCGATCGGAATCTTCGCCTGGGCGCAGACCTGCAGCAGCAGGGCCAGGCGAACACGCTGGCGGTGCTCCGCCGCGTATTCGAGGAAAGCAACCGGCTTGGAGCTGAACGTATCGGGATCTCTGTTACCTACGGCTGCACCGCCGAAGATCCCGAAGACAATCTCCCGCAGCTTGAAAGCGCGACTTTGCTGATCGCAGACGCATCGCGCCGTGACATCAGCCTCTCGACAACGGGGAAAATCGCTTTCGCGGATGGAGTGATCTTCCATGGTTTCCTCGGGGACCTTGGACCGTACGAATCCTTTGCCGCCTGGCGGAATGCACGTGTGACCATCCGCCTGACGGCTCGTCCGACGGCCCTTGGCCGGGCGTTGACCATCGACTCGGTGCGACGCTGGGACGAACTGGTAAAGCGGCTCGGCCGGCACCCTCTTCCCCCCGTATGCCGTGCAGCCGGCGCGCTGATATTGAACGGTCGCCAGGTCGTTACGACGCCGAGCAGGATCACCCAGAATCGCAATGGTCAGTGGGTTGCCGAGTTCAGCGATCTGCGAGTTGATCCGGAGCGCCTGCCGAGTTTCTAGCTGATAGGGTTGAGTCGCGGCCGCGGCAGGCGCAGCCACTCCGCCTTCCGGACCGCCATCGGCGCGGCCTGGCCCCACGAAGACGGTCAGGGCATCTCGATCGACTGCGCGCGCTGCCCCTCACTGGCCGCATCGTCATGAGGGCGATTGCCGAGGACGAAGCCAAGGGCTTCAACGCAAACGCCCTGCCGATCGCTCGGCAGGGCGCTCGCTTTGCCACTCGGAAACAAAGCCTTAGGGGCTTCAGTCGTCGTCGCTTTCTTCGGTGGTGGTTTCCGTGACCACCTCGCCGTTTTCGGTCTTCGCGCCGTCTTCGGTCGCGTTGCCCGTCAGGTGATCGCCGAAGCTAGCCGTTTTGGCCTTGGTTTCCGATTTCGTGTCGTCGCCCATGGTGGGTACTCCGTCTCAGGACCCCTGTGGAATATGCAACGCTTGAATCTGGTCAAAGTTGCCATTGTGTTCACGCAATTCCGGAGCATTGCGTCACGGATCAAACCTTGCGGCCGTTCCCCCGTCGGGGACGGTTCAGTCTCTTGCCGGGCGACGGTGGCGGTCGCCTCCGGATCGGCGCTGACCGGGCGGATCGCCCGCCGCGATCGATCCGTCATGAACGGGAAGGCTTGCTGCTCATAGGGTGTACCTCGCGCAGCATGCCAAGCCGTCGATCATCGACCATAACAGAAAATCCGATAACCCTCTCGCCAAACGGCTTTCCCAAGTTTAACAGTAGGTTCGGGATCCTCCTCGATCGCTGAAGAATCGCCGCGCAGGTCGCTTGCCCGGCGATGCGCAAGAGGAGCGCGGAGCATGGGGCAGGGGTGGACGATTCGACTGAATTCAGGGCCGATCCGGCCTTAGCGTGTTTCGTCCTGCTCGCCCGGTTTCTCGGGTTGCCGGCGGATCCGCGTCAGATCGCGCACGAGCGGGGGAAAGGCGAGGCGCCCTATACGCTCGAGGACCTCTCGAGGATCGCCAAGCAGCTCGGGCTGGTCGGGCGGGTGCGCCGTTGCGAGGCGGGCGATCTCCACAAGATGCCGCTGCCCGCCATCGCCCAGCTGAACGACGGCGATTCGGCGGTGATCCTGAAGCTGGAGGACGATAGCGCCGAGCCGCGGGCGCTCGTCCAGTTCGGCGACCGCGAGCGGCCCGAGGTCTGGACCGCGCAGGAGCTCCGCGACCGTTTCGCGGGCCGGCTCCTGCTGATGACCTCGCGCGAGAAGATGGCGGGGGCCTCGCGGCCGTTCGACATCAGCTGGTTCATCCCGGCCCTCGTCAAATATCGGCGGCCGCTGCGGGACGTGCTGATCGCTTCCTTCTTCATGCAGCTGATGGGGCTGGTATCTCCAATCTTCTTCCAGCTCGTGATCGACAAGGTGCTCGTCCACCAGTCCCTCACCACGCTCGACGTTTTGGCTTTCGGGCTCGCGGTCGTCCTGATCTGGGAGACTTTGCTGTCGGGCCTCCGCAACTGGCTGTTCGCCCACAGCACCAACCGGGTGGATGCGGAGCTGAGCGCCCGGATGTTCCGGCACCTGCTCAACCTGCCCTTGTCCTATTTCGAGGCCCGCCGGGTCGGCGACAGCATCGCCAGGGTCCGCGAGCTGGAGAGCATCCGCGAGTTCCTGACGTCCAACGCCGTCACGGTGGTGATCGACCTGTTCTTCACCATCGTCTTCTTCGCGGTGATGTACCTCTACAGCCCGATGCTCACCCTGATCGTGCTCGGTTCGATCCCGATCTACGCCGCCATCTCCATCTTCATCACTCCGCCGCTCCGCGCCCGGCTCGACGAGAAGTTCCGGCGCGGCGCGGAGAACCAGGCCTTTCTGGTCGAGACGGTGACGGGCGTCGGCACCCTGAAGGCGATGGCGGTCGAGCCGCAGATGCGCGAGCGCTGGGAAAAGCAGTTCGCCGCCTATACCCAGACCGGCTTCTCGGTCACCAAGCTTGCCAATTGGGGCAACCACCTCATCCAGATCGTCTCCAAGCTGACGACGGTCGCGATCCTCTATTTCGGAGCCAAGGCGGTGATCGCCGGCGATCTCAGCGTCGGCTCGCTGGTCGCCTTCAACATGCTCGCTGGACGGGTGGCGGCACCGATCCTTCGGCTCTCGCAACTCTGGCAGGACTTCCAGCAGGTCCGGATCTCGGTCGATCGCCTCGGCGACGTGCTCAACGCCCCGGCCGAGCCCGAGCATAATCCCAACCGCGCCAGCCTGCCCGCGATCCGGGGCAATATCGAGTTCGACAAGGTCCGCTTCCGCTACCGCCCCGACGCGCCCGAGGCCCTTCGCGGAGTCTCGCTGAAGGTCGCGGGCGGGGAGATGCTCGGAATCGTCGGCCCGTCCGGCTCGGGCAAGTCGACCCTGACCAAGCTCGTCCAGCGGCTTTACGTCCCGGAGCAGGGGCGGGTGCTGATCGACGGAGTCGACCTCGCCCTCGTCGATCCCGCCTGGCTGAGGCGTCAGATCGGGGTGGTGCTCCAGGAGAACATCCTCTTCAACCGCTCGGTGCGTGAGAATATCGCTTTGTCGGATCCGACGAGGCCGATGGAAGCGGTGCTCGCCGCCGCCCAGCTCGCCGGGGCGCATGAGTTCATCCTCGAGCTTTCGCACGGCTACGACACGATCATCGACGAGCGCGGCGCGAATCTTTCGGGCGGGCAGCGCCAGCGGATCGCCATCGCCCGGGCCCTGATTGGCGACCCCCGGATCCTGATCCTCGACGAGGCCACTTCGGCCCTCGACGCGGAGAGCGAGGAGATCATCCAGAACAACCTCCGGATGATCGCCCACGGCCGCACCGTCATCATCATCGCCCACCGCCTCTCCGCCGTCCGCCAGTGCCACCGCATCATCACCGTGGAGGCCGGGACGATCACCGAAGAGGGGACCCATGAGAGCCTGCTGGCGAAAGGCGGGCGCTATGCCGATCTCTACCGCAAGCAGATGGGAGTGGCCGCATGAGCGCGATCGCCGAGCGCTTCCCCACCTTGTCGCGGCATTTGGCCGTGCTCCGTGAATCCTGGCGCAACCAGAATCAGGCGGACCGCTACCCGAGCCGGGTGGAGGAGCATGAATTCCTGCCCGCCGCGCTGGAGATCATGGAGAAGCCGCCGAGCCCGGGCCTTCGCTATCTGATGCTGGCTCTGTGCGCCCTGTTCACGATCGCTTTGCTATGGTCGTTCTTCGGGCGGGTCGACGTGGTCGCGGTCGCCAACGGCAAGACCCTGCCGGTCGCCAACGTCAAGGTGATCCAGCCGATGGAGATCGGCGCCGTCCGGGCGATCCACGTCCGCAACGGTGAGCGCGTGCGCAAGGGGCAGCTGCTGATCGAGCTCGACAGCACCATGGCCGGCGCCGACCAGGCCCAGGCCACGCGCGGGCTGCTCTCGGCCGAGATCGCCCGCGCCCGCAACGACGCGCTCCTCGCCCATCTGTCCGGCCGGCCGGCGCGCTTCGTCGCTCCCCCCGGGACGCCCGCTCAGGTCGCGGAGACCCAGAAGATCGTGATCGCCAGCGCCGTCGCCGAATATGAGGCGGAGCGCGCGAGCCTCAGCCAGAGCCGGGCCGAGCGGAGCGCCGAGCTGGCGGGCTCGCTGGCGGAGATCGCCAAGCTCAGGCAGACCCTGCCGCTGATCGACCAGCAGCTCGAGGCGCGCCGCGACCTCAGCGCCAAGGGCCATTTCCCGAAGCTCAAGGTGCTGGAATATGAGCAGCTTCGAGTGGAGCATCTGCAGAACATCCAGGTTCAGGAAAGCGTGGCGGCGCGGGCGCGCGCGGCGATCGGCAATATCGACGCGCAAATGGCCAAGCTTCGGCAGACCTTCGCCAAGGCGGCGAGCACCGAGATGGCGACTGCGGAGGACGAATCGAGCCTTCGCGGCGAGGAGCTTCGCAAGTCCGAGCGGCGGCGCTCGCTTCAGCAGCTCCGCTCGCCCGTCGACGGCGTGGTCCAGCAGCTCGCCGTCCACACCGTGGGCGGAGTGGTGCAGGCGGCCGAGCCGCTGATGATCATCGTCCCGTCGGGGAGCGAGGTCGCAGTCGAGGCCCAGATCCTCAACAAGGATATCGGTTTCGTCCGCGAGGGGCAGTCGGTCCGGGTCAAGCTGGAGGCCTATAATTTCACCGACTTCGGCCTGATCGAGGGGGTGATCGAGACGATCAGCCGCGACGCCATCCAGGACGAGAAGATCGGCCTCGTCTACGCCACCCGGATCCGCCTCAGCCGCAACACCATCTCGATCAACGGGCGCCAACAGCCGATCGGCCCGGGCATGGCCGTCCAGGCGGAGGTCAAGACGGGCGAGCGAAGGATCATCCAGTATCTGCTTTCGCCCATTTCGCAGACCGTGGCCGAAGCGGGCCGGGAGCGCTGACGGCGGGGGTGGTTCCTCCCAAGTCCTCCCCCGGCTTTCCGGGGGAGGGGGACCGCGCGAAGCGCGGTGGAGGGGCTCTTCGGACTTAGTAAGCCCCCTCCACCATGCTTCGCATGGTCCCCCTCCCCTGCAAATGCAGGGGAGGATTTTAGAAGGTCGGGCGTTTGATTGGCGGTCGCTCCCTAAAGGATTGACGCCAAAGAGGATAAGGGCAAAGTTGTCGGAGGGGTAGCCCGAGTCAGGAACCGGAGGACCAGCCGCATGGCGGCTGGAGGCGCCTCCCCGGCTGGGGCGCGAAGGGGGAATTCACGTGGACGGCGACCGGCTCAACGACAAGGTGGCTATGGGCAGCAGCGCGGGCATTTCCGGGCTGTCGATCGTGTCGCCGATCATCCTCGACATCGATGGGGACGGCAACGAGCTCATCCCGGCCTCGGCGAGCAACGCCGCCTTCGACCTTGATGGCGACGGCAAGCCGGACGACACCAGCTGGTTCGGAAGCGGCGACGCGATGCTCTTCCTCGACCGCGACGGCAACGGTACCGTCACCGACGCCAAGGAATTCAGCTTCGTGGGCGATTTGGAAGGTGCGCGCTCCAGCCTCGAGGGCCTGAAGGCTTTCGACACCGACAAGGACGGCAAGCTCTCCGCGGCCGATGCCGATTTCGGCAAGTTCAGGCTCTGGCAGGACCGCAACGGCGACGGAGTGGCGACCGCGGCGGAGATTACCACCCTCGCCGTTTCGAAGATCGCCAGTCTCTCGCTGGCCGGGACCCCTACCAACCTGGCCGCGGCGGCCGGGAGCGCCGTGGCGATCGCCACCGGCCAGTTCACCCGGGCCGACGGGACCCAGGGCATGCTCTCCGACGCGGCTTTGTCCTATCTTCCGGCGGCCGCCGGCAGGGACGGCCGGATCGACGTCGGCCGTCAGTCCTTCGACGGGAAGGCCAAGAAATACCATATCGTGGCGCAGGGCGGAGAGCTCTTCGTCTCGCTCACCAGGGCCAAGGGCGATGTCGACCCGGGCTCGGGCCGGATCGGCCCCGCCACCCTGCTCAGCTTCAAGGGCAAGACGATCGGGATGCTCGCGCCGATCATCCTCGACC
>DASVVM010000004.1:0-19972 GCA_036386555.1 Allosphingosinicella sp. | reverse complement strand
TCACCGCTGGTTCGCTCCTCACCTACGCCGTGCTTTCCTATGCCGCGCTATCAAGCACCGCGACGCTTTATCGATCGTTTGAACGGGAAATTTTTCTCATCGACCTGGCAACGCTTTTGGGACTGCTTATCGTTGCGTTGCGCGCTGACAGGCTGTGGCCATTATGCATAGCTGCGCTGCAAATGGTCGGGACGGCTGGCCACGCGGTGAAGCTGGCAGACCCGCAGGTGCTGCCCTACGCTTACGCGTTTGCCCTCCGGTTCTGGGGCTACCCGATGATAGCATTGATAATGCTGGGGACTTGGAACCACCAGAGGCGCTTAATCAAATTCGGTGTCGACAAATCTTGGTCGAGCTCCTCCGCCCGCTCGGCGCCGCAGCCTCCGACTGGGCCGATCGGCTAGTCGCCGAATTCGGTTCGCTGGCGGACACTTTGGCGGCCGCCCCCGCCGCTCAGGCCCGGGCGCTCGGTGACGGAGCGGCGGCCGTCCATCACCTCGGGATCGTTCGGGATGCGATGCTGCATTCGCTTCGCACCGAGGCGTTCGCGCGGCCGACGCTCGACGATTCGCAGAAGCTGATCGACTATCTCTCGCTCGACATGGCGCTGCTCCCCACCGAGCGGCTTCGGGTCCTGTTCCTGAACAGCAGCAACCGGCTGCTCCACGACGAGACCCACACCCACGGGTCGGTGAGCGAGACCCCGGTCTACCCCCGTGAGATCATGCGCCGGGCGCTCGAAGTCGGGGCGACTGCCCTGATCCTCGCCCACAATCACCCGTCGGGCGATCCCACGCCGAGCCGCGGCGACGTCGAGGCGACGCGGCGGATCGCCGAGGCGGGGCGGGCGCTCGATATCTGCATCCACGACCATGTCATTGTGGCCCGCTCGGGCTGGTCGAGCTTCCGGGCACTGGGCCTGCTCCAGCCGGCAAGGAGGAATTGATGGGAATCGAAATAAGGCTCTATGCAGAGCCGCGGAATTCGATAATGTGCCCGCGGGGAATACGTGGTGCGCGAAATTCATTCAGCAAGATTGGAAGCAGCGCTGGCGATAGTCCGCCAGGCGTCGGCGCGTCTCGCCGTCCTGTCCGATCCCTATTCGGCCGAGGCCGGCCAGTCGTTGCGCACCGTGGCTGAGCGGCTCTACATGGAGCGCCGGCGGCGCGACGAATATTTCCCGCTCGGCCTGTTCGGCGAGCCCGCGTGGGATCTGCTCCTGTCGCTGTTCATCGCCGGCGACGACGGTCGCGAGGTCTCGCTCGAGGAGGCCTATCAGGCCGCCAAGGTCGATCCCGAAGACGGCCCCGCGCTGATCGACAGGCTGATCGACAAGCATCTGGTCGCGCGCAGCCGCACCCGGCGCAACTCGATCGCGCTCACCCCGCACGGCATGGACCGCCTCAGCGACTATCTCGCCGATCTGATCTGATTCCTCCCCTCCCTGGGAAGGGAGGGGTCGGGGGTGGGTACGCGAGCGCAGCGAGACTTACTTCCGATTCCGAGTTTCGGCCGCCTTCGGCGGACCCACCCCTGACCCCTCCCTTCCAGGGAGGGGAGCCGGTTCAGGCCGTCGCGCCCACCCGGAAGCTGGACGGGCGTCCCCATCCGCGGATTCCGTGCGCCGGACCTGCGCCGCCGACGATACGGCCAGCGCCCGGATCAACCCAGCGGCAAAGCTGGTATGCGGTATTCGTATATACATAAACCCTTGGTGCCAGAGGGAAAGCCGGCTATGCTCCGCCGGGTCCATGCCAAGGAGATGCGCCGCTATGTCGGATGAACCTGTCGTCTTCGAGGAAGACAATCCCGAGTGGACCGAGGAGGATTTTGCTCGTGCCCGGCCGGCCAGCGAACTGCCGCCACGCTTGCTCGCGGCTTTTCCCAACACGAAATCTCGCGGTGGCCGGCCTGCCGGCTCGGACAAGCAACTGGTGTCGATCCGCCTCGACAAGGAAGTCGTGGAGAAATTCCGGGCGACCGGGCCGGGCTGGCAGACCCGGATAAACTCGATCCTGAAGCGGGCGCGAGTTTAAGGCCGCACCCGCTTTACCTAAACCGTCGCCGTCACCTCAAAGGCGGACGGAAGGTCCGCACTTTCGGCAACCTCAACCTGGATCCGCTCGACCTTCGCCGCCGGCGGGCCGGTGTGGCATGCCGCGATCAACTCCTCAATCGCGTCATCCGCGCCATAAGCCATGAGCTCGACGCTTCCGTCGCGGCGGTTGCGGACCCAGCCGCGAACGGCCAGCGCGCGCGCCTTGTCGGCCGTCCAGTTGCGGAAGAAGACGCCCTGGACCCGGCCGTGGATTCGGACGCGGCGGCCGCCCATCGTCAGGAGCACCCCTCGATGAGCTGGACGCTTTCCCAATAGCCGACGCGCATCGAGCGGGCTCGGCCATCCCAGGTTTCGACGATCAGGCCGAGCGGCTCGCGGCGGGCGCGAACGATCAGATATTTGCCCTCCGGCCCCATATAGGGATGGGGCTCCGCCCGCATCTTCGCGCCGTAGCGGGCGCGAAGCTCGGCCTCGCTCAGGCCGACCCGGGCGCCGCCGGGCGTTCGATAGCGCTCGTCCTCGGTCTCGATCCGAACCAGCCGGCCGCCGGAGACCATCATCTGCAGGCCCGGGAAGAGCGGCGAGGTCCAGTGCGCGCAGTCCACCTCCCGGTCCGGGTAGGCCTCGCCAGGCACGGCGCCGAAGCGGGCTCGAAGCTCCGCCGCCGGCAGGCCGATCCGAAGCGCTCCGATCCCGTCCAAGGTCATCACGTCCGGCGCCGGGGCGGCGCCGAGAAGTGCCAGCACGACGAGGGGCGCTGCCATCCTCATCCGCACTGCGCGCGATGGAGGAGCTTGTGGTCGGCGAGGACCAAAGCCATCATCGCCTCGACGACGGGCGCTCCGCGAAGGCCTACGCAGGGGTCGTGGCGCCCCGTGACGCCCAAGGCGGCGACCGAGGAGGTGGGCTTGAACGCCGCTCGGACGGCGATCGGGCCGCCGGTGGAGATGCCGCCGGTGATTCCGCCCGCAAGCCAGGGGTCGGCATTGTCCTCGCCGCGAAGGCGGACCGAACCGAAGCCGGCGCCGATCTCGACCGCCTTGACCGCGTTGATCGACATCATCGCGGCGGCGAGGTCGGCATCGAGCTTGGCATAGACCGGCGCGCCCCAGCCGGCGGGCACGCCGGTTGCGGTGCATTCGACGAGCGCGCCCAGCGAGCTTCCGGCCGAGCGCGCCTCTTCGAGCAGCGATTCCCATCGCGACTCGTCGGTCGAATCGCCGATCGCGACCACTCGTGCCGCGATGGCGACCTCCGGGACGACCAGCCGGGCGACGCCACCGGCCGCGACCCGGGCCGCCGTCTCCCGAGCGGAGGCCCGGCCGCCGCCGCGAGGATCGCGAAAGCCGTATTTGGAGTCATAAGCGGCGTCGGCATGGCCGGCGCGGGGCGGCATGTACTCATAATCCTTCGGCCGGGCGTCGAGATTCTCGATGAGGAGGCTGATCGGAGTGCCGGTGGTCCGGCCCAGGTAGGTGCCGGACAGGATCCTGACCCGGTCGGGCTCCTGCCGGGGCGACGTGTGCGCGGAGAGACCGGGGCGGCGTCGGTCGAGCCACGGCTGGATATCCTCCTCCGTGAGGGCGAGCCCGGGCGGGCAGCCGTCAACCACCGCGCCGATGGCGGGGCCGTGGCTTTCACCCCAGGTGGTGAACCGAAAGACCCGGCCGAAGCTGTTATGGCTCATCGCGGGTCGCCAAGCGCGCCGAAAGCAGGCGCATAGGCCGCCGAACCCTCTACCGGCGCCGCATCAGGCGGGCGGAGCCATAGCGCCATCAAATAGGGTCCGGCATAAGGCGACGCGAACGGCGCGGCCGCCGCCGCGGAGAAGCCGAAGCGGGCATAATATTCCGGTTCGCCGAGGACGAAGACCGCTTCCTCGCCAAGCGCGCCGGCGATCGCCAGCGCGGAGCGGATCAGCTCCGATCCGACCCCGCTGCCTTGCGCCCCGGGCAGAACGCCGACCGGCCCGAGCCCCAGTGCCCGGAAGGCCCGGCTTCCGGCGGACACGGTCATCCGGCTGAGCATGGCATGGCCGACGATTTCGCCGGCCTGCTCCGCGACCAGGGAGATTTCGGAATCATAATCTTGTTGGAGGCGATCCACGAGATCGGCCTCGGTCGAGGTCGGGAAGGCGGCAAGGTGGACCGCCCGGATCGCCGGTCCGTCTTCGCCGGCCGCCGGCCTGACCGTCAACGTCACGTGGTCGCTATGTCGGGGGCGTCCTCCGCCTTCATCCCGACGACATTGTAGCCGGCGTCGACATGGTGGATCTCGCCGGTGACGCCCGAGGCGAGGTCGGAGAGGAGGTAGAGGCCGGCGCCGCCGACATCCTCGATGGTGACGTTGCGTCGCAGCGGCGAATTATACTCGTTCCACTTGAGGATGTAGCGGAAGTCGCCGATGCCGCTCGCGGCGAGCGTCTTGATCGGCCCGGCGGAGATGGCGTTGACCCGGATATTCTCCGGACCGAGGTCCATGGCCAGATATTTGACGCTGGTCTCCAGCGCGGCCTTGGCGATGCCCATGACGTTGTAATGGGGGATGACCTTCTCGGCGCCGTAATAAGTGAGAGTAACGAGCGACCCGCCGCTCGGCATCATCTCGCGGGCGCGTCGGGCGACGGCGGTGAAGCTGTAGGCGGAGATGTTCATCGACATCAGGAAATTGTCGAGGCTGGTGTCGACATATTTGCCGCGCAGCTCGTTCTTGTCGGAGAAGCCGATGGCGTGGACGACGAAGTCGATCGTCTCCCAGCGCGCCTTGAGCTGCTCGAACAGACGGTCGAGGTCGGCCATGTCGGCGACGTCGCATTCGATCAGGAAATCGGATCCAACCGAGGCGGCGAGCGGTCCCACCCGCTTCTGGAGGGCCTCGCCCTGATAAGAGAAAGCGAGCTCGGCGCCGGCCTCCGCCAATCTCTTCGAAATCCCCCAGGCCAGCGATTTGTCGTTGGCGAGGCCCATGATCAGGCCCCGCTTTCCGCTCATCAATCCGGTCATCCGATGCTTTTCCTGTGATGGGCCTCTTCGCCCTCCTTTAGGGCTTCTTCGGGCACCTCCGCCAGCGCCGCGTTCAGTTCGGCTCCGATCACCACGCCCAGCCCGACGATGAAGAAGAAGGTGAGGCCGATGATCACGCCCGCGAGGCTGCCGTAGGTGAGGTCGTAGCCGCCGAGGCTCGAGAGGACGACCGGAAGCAGGGCGGTCGTGGACAGCCACCAGACGGTCACGAAGGCCGGGCCCGGCCATTTCGGGCAGCCCGAGCTGCGGTAGCGTTTGGGCGTGAGCGAATAGAAGATGACGTAGAGCGCCCCGAACAGCATCAGCGCCGGAACCACCCGGAACAGCGTCACGATCCCGACCAGCTCCTCGCCGCGCGGGATCAGCGAGACGATGAACTCCTGGACGCCCGAAAGCAGGACCGAGACGCTGAACGCCAGCATGGCGAGGATCACCGCGCCGATGATCATCCCGACCGAGCCCAGCCGATATTCCCAGAAGGGGCGGCTGAACGTGACCCCATAGGCGCGGCGAATGATGTCGCGGATGGTCTCGATGAAGCTTCCGGTGGTCCACAGGCCGACCAGGGCGCCGAGCCAGAGCAGGCTTCCGGAGCGGGCGCTGATCACGTCGCTGATCGGCTTCTTGAGGACCTCGGCGACGTCGGGCGGCATGGTCTGGAGGATTCCGACGACGGCCGCGAGGCCCTCCTCGGTCTGGCCGAACAGCCGCGCGATCGCGGCGGCGACGATGACGAAGGGGAAGAGCGACATCAAGGCGAGGTAGGCCAGGTTGCCGGCGTGGATGAAGCCGTCGTTATAGACTCCGACCGCCACCCGCTTCATCACTTCGAACGGATATTGGCCCGGCTTCATCTTGTTGCGCATGTTGCCCAGCCGGGCCCGGGTCCGCGCCAGCCGCTTGCGCCTTGCTTCCGGTGATTCGGGGGAGATCTCCTGCACGGGGTGCTAGACGCCCAGCCCCGCCCGCGGGTTTCCCTTGCCCTTGCCGCTCCAGCCCTCGACGAAGCGGGCGAGCTCCTCGTCGCCGGCGGGGACGTCGATCATCAAAGTGACGAGCTGGTCGCCCCTCTGGCCGCCTTTGGCGGTGAAGCCCTTGCCCTTCAGTCGAAGCACCTTGCCGGAGCTGGTCCCGGCCGGAACGCTGAGCATCACCGGGCCGTCGACGGTGGGCACCTTGATCTTGGCGCCGAGCACCGCCTCGTCGAGCGAGATCGGAAGGTCGAGCCGGATATTGTCGCCGTCACGATTGAAGAAGCGATGCGGCTTGATCGAGATGGCGACGATGGCGTCGCCGGTGCCGCCCGGACCGGCCTGGCCCTGACCGGCGAGCCGGATCCTGGTCCCTTCCTCGACTCCGGCGGGAAGCTTGATCGACACCGTCTTGCCGCCGGCGAGGGTTACCCTTTGCTCCTTCAGGGCGGCGGCGTCCTCGAAGCTGATCGGCAGGCGGTAGGCCGCGTCGGCGCCCTTCTGGGGCGGCGGCGCCGGCCTGCGCGTGCCGAACCCCCCGAAGCCCCCGAAGCCCCCGGGCGCCGAGCGGCGCTGGCCGGCATTGCCGCCGAACAGCCCGTCGAACAGGTCCGAAAGGTCGATCTCCTCGCCGCCGCCGAAATCGGCGCCCGGATTGCGGCCGAAGCCCGCGGTGCCCGGTCCTGCGCCGGGGCGCGGTCCGCCGCCGCCATAGCCGAAGGGCGCGCGCGGATTGCCGTCCTCGTCCAGCTCGCCGCGATCGTAGCGCGCCCTTTTGTCCTTGTCGGTGAGGATGTCGTAGGCGCGGGTGACCTTGGAGAAACGCTCCGAGGCGCCGGGATTGCCCTTGTTCTTGTCGGGATGGAGCTCCTTGGCGAGCTTGCGATAGGCCTTCTTGATCTCGGCCTCGCCCGCGTCGCGCTTCACGCCCAGCTGTGAATAGAGATCGGCCATCTTGCTGCTTCGTTCTCCAGACCGCGCCAAATGTCCACTGTTGCGTTGCGAATCCGCTGTATCAGATGGGTAACGCACCTGTCCGCTGCAACCGCTAATCCTCCCCGTGCGCGCAGCGCATGGGGAGGGGGACCGCACGAAGTGCGGTGGAGGGGCCCGCTGCGTCCGTAATGCCCCTCCACCACCCTTCGGGTGGTCCCCCTCCCCACCGCTTCGCGGCGGGGAGGACGAACTTGTGCACCCGATGCACAATCGGCAAGAGGCTGCCATGGCTACCGACCCCCACGCCCTTTTCGAGGAATGGCTCGCCGAGGCGAGGCTGGCCGAGCCGAACGACCCCACTGCCATGGCGCTCGCCACGGCCGACCCGCAGGGCCGCCCCTCGGTCCGGATGGTGCTGATGAAGGGCCATGACGAGCGCGGCTTCGTCTTCTACTCCAATCTCGACAGCCGGAAGGGCGGGGAGCTCGCCGCCAATCCCGCCGCCGCCCTGCTTTTCCACTGGAAGTCGCTTCGCCGCCAGGTGCGTATCGAAGGGCCGGTCGAGGCGGTGAGCGGGGCCGAGGCGGACTCCTATTTCGCCACCCGCGGCCGCGATTCGCAGCTCGGCGCCTGGGCGTCCGACCAGTCGCGGCCGCTCGACGCCCGGGCGACGTTCGAGGCGCGCTTCGACGAGTTCCGCCGCCGCTTCGAGGGCGGCGACGTTCCGAGACCGCCGCGCTGGTCGGGGTGGCGGGTCAGGCCGGAGCGGATCGAATTCTGGAACGACCGCGCCCACCGGCTGCACGAGCGCCGGCTCTTCACCCGCGCCGGCGAGGGCTGGAGCGAGGGGCTGCTATACCCGTGAGCGGCGCCCATCCCGCGCACGAGACGCACAGCGCGCTGACGACCCGGGCGGCACTGGCGAGCGTCGCTACAGCCCTCTTCCTCCTCCTGCTCAAGGGCTATGCGGCCTGGGCGACCGGCTCCGTTGCGATGCTCGGCTCGCTCGCCGACACCGGGCTCGACCTCCTCGCCTCGCTGATCACGCTCTACGGGGTCCGAATCGCCGCCGCGCCCGCGGATTTCGACCACCGCTTCGGCCATGGCAAGGCGGAGGCGCTGGCGGCGCTCGCCCAGGTCGGGATCATCGCTTTCTCCGCGCTCGGCATCGGCTGGCGGGCCGTGGACCGGCTGCTCGGCGGCGAGGAGACCGCCAATGCCGAATATGGCATCGCCGTCTCCGCCCTCGCCATCCTCGCCACCCTGGGCCTTCTCGCCTACCAGCGCCGCATCATCGCACGGACCCGCTCGGTCGCGATCGAGACCGACCACGTCCATTATCAGAGCGACCTTCTGCTCAACCTGGCGGTGATCGCCGCCCTCGTGCTCGACCAGTATCTCGGCCTCACCGGCGCCGATCCGGTCTTCGGGATCCTCATCGCCTTGTGGCTGCTGCGGGGCGCCTGGCGCGCGTCGAGCCGGGCGGTCGACCAGCTGATGGACCGTGAATGGCCGGAGGAGAAGCGCCGCCGCTTCGTCGAGGTCGCCGCCCGCCACCCGGCGCTGAAGGGCCTTCACGACCTCAGGACCCGGACCAGCGGCGCCCACGACTTCGTCCAGTTCCACGTCTGGGTCGACCCCCATATGAGCGTCGCGGAGGCGCACCGGGTGATGGACGAGGTCGAGCACAAGCTGGAGGCCGAGTTCCCGGGCGTCGAGATCCTCATCCACCTCGACCCCGAAGGCCAGGTCGACCAGCCCGGCAACACGCTGGCCGAAACCGACCTCACCCCCGAACCGCAGGAGCGACCCGATGCCTGATCTCCGCCTCGTCCAGGTCGACGCCTTCGCCGACCGCCCCTTCACCGGCAATCCCGCCGCCGTCGTCCCGCTGGACGAATGGCTGCCGGACGAGACGCTGCAGGCCATCGCGATGGAGAACAACCTCTCGGAGACGGCTTTCACCATCCCGGCCGCCAACGGGGACGCGGATTACGAGCTGCGCTGGTTCACGCCCACGGTCGAGGTCGTCCTTTGCGGCCATGCCACGCTCGCGAGTGGGCATGTCCTGATCGGCGATCGGGAGCGGGTGCGCTTCATCACCCGGAAGGCCGGCGCGCTCGAGGTCGCCCGTGACGGCGAGGCTTACAGAATGTCGCTGCCCGCCTACCCGCCCCAGCCGAAAGAGCTGCCGCGGGTGCTCGCCGCACTGGGCCTGGAAACGGCAGAGACGCTCTGGCATCCGGGCCGCTATGCCTTGATCGTCGTCGAGCGGGAGGGAGAGGTGCTTGCCCTCGAACCGGATTTCCGGGCGCTCGCGGCCGAGGGGGACATCCTCACCATCGTGACCGCCCCGGGCTCCTCGACCGATGCGATGAGCCGAGTCTTCGCTCCGGCGGCGGGGATCGACGAGGACCCGGTCACCGGCTCAGCCCATTCGGTGCTGACGCCCTACTGGGCCGCCCGCCTCGGCTGCGACAGCTTCACCGCCTACCAGGCGAGCCGGCGCGGCGGCCATGTCGGCTGTCGGCTGGAGGGGAATCGGGTCATTCTCGGCGGAAGGTGCGTGACGGTGATGGAGGGGAAGCTGAGCTTCTGAACGCCCGTCACCCCGGCGGAAATCGAGCAGGTCGCCATGTCCCCCGGACATGGCTGCGAACTGCCGGGGACAGTTCGCACCTGCTCGATGGCCTCGGGGAGACCCGCCGAGACTAATCGACCTGGGGTCCCGGCTTTCCCCGGGATGACGAGCGGTCCAGGTCAGCCTCGAGCGCCTCGACGATCGGCGCCTGGCTTTTCAATATCTTTGCCCTCGCCTCCGGAAAGGTGAACCAGCGCGCCTCGTCCACCTCGGAAAAGGCGCGGAAGCTGCCGCTCTTCGGCGGGTATTCGATGGTGAATTGGTTGCTCCTGAGCTCCGCCGGGTCGAAATCGCCCTCCAGCGCGAAAGCCTCGACCCATTTGCCGCCGGCCTGCCGGACCTCGCAGAGCGGCCGCGGCTCGCCCCGGGGCTTCGACCCGAGCTCCTCCTCGAACTCGCGAAGCGCCGCGGCCAGCGGATCCTCGCCCGGCTCGATCAGGCCTTTCGGGATCATCCAGGCGCCCGCGTCCCTGCCGCGCCAGAACGGGCCGCCCGGATGGACGAGCAGCACTCGAACGCCATCCGGGTCGCGCCGATAGAGCAGGATTCCGGCGCTTCGAACCGGCACTAGGCGAGCGGCACGGTGATTCGGTGGGTGGTCCCGGCCGGTGAGGATTGGACGTCGCTCCGCGCCTTCAGCCGCTGCAGGAAGGCGGTGACCAGGCGGCTGCCGAGCCCCGGCTTCGCCGCCCCCGCCACGAAGCCGCGGCCATCGTCCCCCACTTCGATGACGGCGGCGCCCTCCTCGCGCCACGCCCTCACCCGGATCGACCCGCCGCCGTCGCCGAAGGCGTGCTTGCAGGCGTTGGTGACGAGCTCGTTGACGATGATCCCGATCGCCACCGCGCTCTCGTGAGGCACCAGGATCGGCTCGAGCTCGGTGGAAAGCGTGATCCCGTCGGGCATGATCCCGCGCCGTATCTGGTCGCATATCTCCTGGAGCTGATCCTGGAGGCGGACCGAGGCGAGGCCCTGGCTGCTCGGCGCCAGCGCGTCGTAGACGGCGGCGACCGCCTTCAGCCGCTCCGCCGCCTCGTTCAGAGCGTCCTTCACCTCTTCGCTGGAGGAACGGTTCGCCTGGAGGGTGAGCAGGCTGGTGACGATCTGGAAATTGTTCTTGGTGCGATGGTCCATCTCGCGCAGCGCATGCCCGAGGAAATTGATCCGCCGCGCCCGATCGAGCTGCCCGGCGCGGACCTCATGCTGGTAGAGGCCGAGGGCGAGCAAGATGACGCTTTCGGTGAGCAAACCCGCGCCGAGCGTCAGGACGGCCCGCTTATCCTCGAGGGCGAAGCTGTCCTGGACGGGCAGGAGGAAATACCAGATGAGCGCCGTCCCAAGCGCCATCGACACGAGACCGGCGCGCCAGCCGCCGACGAGCGCCGCGAGCAGGACGGCGATGATCGACAAGGCGAAGGGCGCCACTTCGCCCACCAGCGGAGTCAACGCGAGCCGGAGACCGACGAAGACCGCGGTGATGCCGACGCCGACGGCGAGTTCCGTCACCGGCCTGGGCAGCCGTCGCGACAGACGCCGCGGCAGATCGATGGTGACGAGCCTACGCATTTACCCCCAGTCCCGGCGGGGTTGCTACCACAGAAGCGCCGCCAGCGGCCACTGGAACCGGGCTGATTAATGTTAGCGGATCGGATCGATCCCGAGGTTGGCGCCGCCGCTTTCCGTCATCCTGAACTTGTTTCAGGGTCCAGTTCTCCGGCGGCAAGGCGGGTCATCGCTGGATCCTGAAACAGGTTCAGGATGACGAACTGGATCCGCACCAAATCCTTGCCACTTGACGGAGCCCCCGCCAATGTCCCGCGGTGCAAGGGGAAGGGTCGGAATGACTGCGACAAAGGACGAGCCTCTCCGCCGCGACATCGGCTTCTTCGGCTCCGCCTTCCTGTCCTTCAACGGCGTTGTGGGCGCCGGCATCTTCGCCCTGCCGGGGACGCTGTACGAGAAGTTCGGCGCCTTCAGCCCCTTTCTCTTCCCGCTTTTCGGCCTGCTCGTCCTGCTGGTCGCGTTGCCCTTCGCCCGCGTCGCCGCCCATCACCATATATCCGGCGGACCGGTCGTCTACGCCGCCGTATTCGGCCCCGCCGCGTCGTTCCAGGCGGGCTGGCTCTATTACGTCGCACGGGCGGCCGCGCTGGCCGCGAACCTGACGGTCCTGGTCACCTACCTTGCCAAGCTCTGGCCACCGCTCGCCGACCCCGTCCCCCGCGGCGCCGTGATCCTCGCCGTGGTGTGCGCCATCGTCGCCGTCAACGCTGTCGGTGTGAAACGCGCGGTACGGCTGCTGGACGCGCTCACCTTGCTCAAGGCGGCGCCGCTGCTCCTCGTGGCGCTGGCGGGGCTGGTCGTCGCCGGGGCTTCGATCGATCCTGTCGAGGGGGTCCCGGCCTTCACCCAGCTCGAGGCTGCGGCGCTTGTCGTCCTCTATGCCTTCGTCGGCTTCGAGAACAGCGTCGTCCCCGCCGGCGAAACCGCCGACCCGCAGCGGACGATCCCGCGCGCCCTTGTCGCAACGATCGTGTCGACCGCCGCTCTCTATTTCCTGATCCAGCTCGCCTTCGTAGCGGTGATGGAACCGGGGGAGGGTAAGGAAGCGCCGTTGCTCGCCTTCGGAACGGCCTTGTTCGGCACGGCTGGCGGCGTCGCGCTGACGATCGTCGCCGTCTGCTCGATCCTGGGTAACGTGAGCGGCGGCGTCACCGGGACGACCCGCACGACCTACGCGATGGGCAGGGACGGGCTGCTCCCGAAATGGTTCGGCCGGGTCAGCGCGCGCTATGCGACCCCGGTCAACTCGATCATCTTCATGGGCGCACTGATCGCCCTCCTTGCAATGAGCGGAAGCTTCCTCGTGCTGGCGGCGGCGAGCACGCTCGCCCGCCTCATCGTCTACTCCATCTGCATCGCGTCGCTGCCGAAGCACGAGCGGCCGACACCTCTCGTATGGACGATGATGGCCGCCGGCGTCGCCGTCTGCGCCTGGGCCGCGATCCGGAACACCAACCCCAATTATCCGCCTGCCGTGCTGTGGAGCGTGCTCGCCGGTCTGGTCGTGGTCGGGACGCTGCTTTACGCCGCGGCGAGATTCTCCGCGCGGAGGGGCAGGGTCTCCTCGATCCAGCCGCCGCCGAGCACTCTGGACCCTTCGTAGAGGACGGCCGCCTGGCCGGGGGCTACCCCGAATTCCGGCCTCTCGAAGCGGATCTCGTCGCCGTCGAAAGTGGCCGGCGCGGGGCGCGCCATCGAGCGCACCTTGGCGGTGAGGCCCTCGCTCTGGTCCTCGCCGAGCCAGTTGAGGCCGGACAGCCGCGCCGCGCGGACCGCCAGCGCGGCCTTCGGCCCGACCACCACCCGCCGCGCCTCCGGCTCGAGCCGGACGACGTAGAGCGGCTCGGCCTGGCCGCCGATCTCGAGGCCGCGGCGCTGGCCGACGGTGAAGTGGATGAGGCCGCGATGCCCGCCGAGCGGGCGCCCCTCCATGTCGACGATCTCGCCCGGCTGGGCAGCTTCCGGCCGCACCTTCTTCACGACCGAGGCATAGTCGCCGTTCGGGACGAAGCAGATGTCCTGGCTGTCGGGCTTGTCGGCGACGATCAGCCCGAGCTCGCGGGCGAGCTCGCGCACCGCCGGCTTGGGCAGGCCGCCGAGCGGGAAGCGAAGATAGTCGAGCTGCTCGCGGGTCGTCGCGAACAGGAAGTAGCTCTGGTCGCGCCCCGGATCGGCCGCGCGGTGAAGCTCCGGCCCGTTCGGCCCAGCCGTCCGTCGGACGTAATGCCCGGTCGCGAGGCAGTCGGCGCCGAGGTCGCGGGCGAGGGCGAGAAGGTCGGTGAACTTCACCGACTGGTTGCACGACACGCAGGGTATGGGAGTCCGGCCCCTGGCATATTCGTCGGCGAAGCGCTCGATGACGCTGTCGCGGAAGCGGGTCTCGTAGTCGAAGACGTAATGGGCGATGCCGAGCCGCTCGGCGACGCTGCGCGCGTCGTAAATGTCGCGGCCGGCGCAGCAGGTCTTCGAGCGGCCGACCGCCTCGCCATGGTCGTAGAGCTGGAGGGTGATCCCGATCACCTCGGCGCCGGTCCGGGCGGCGAGCGCGGCGACGACCGAGCTGTCGACGCCGCCGGACATGGCGACGACGATCCGGGCCTCGCGGGCGGGCCGGTCGAGCTGGAAATCGGCGATCATGGTGGCCGTTACATAGGGTGGGAAGCGGATAAAGCCCAGTCTTGCACCAGGTCGTCATGCCGGACTTGATCGGCATCCGCCTTCCTTGCTGCTTGAAAGAGAAGAAGGTGGACCTCGGATCAAGTCCGCGGTGACGGATCGAAGCGGCCGTCCGAGCCGGCGCAATTAACCTCGGTAAAGCCTAGCCTAATGGGCCTTTAACCGCGTCTTAGACCCTGCCCGCTAGAAGGGCGGACATGGATTTGAGCTTCTTCCGACGGGCCGAGCAGAGGTTTGCGAGCCGGGCGCCCGCGGGCCTCGACTTCGGGATGCTGGTAGCGACCTTGCGCGCCCAGCGCGAGTCGGGGCCGGCGGCCTCGGCGCGGACGGCCGCTTCGGCGCCCGGGGCGGCCTGTCCCGATCCGATCGCCGAGATCCTCCTCGCCGGGCCCGCCTGGCGGGAGGCGGTGGCGGCTCAGCGCGGCTGCTTCAACCCGGCCTTCGCCCGGCAAGGCGGCGTAAACTGAGATGAAAGCCGCGTTTACCTTGGGGTTTCAGCCTTCCTTCAACGCCCGCCGCTAAGCGGGGCTGAGGGAGGCAGGAGATAAAATGTCCGTGAACGTCCTTGAATATGACACGATCGAGCGGGCGCCGCAGCGCCCGGCCCAGGTCATCGGCCCTTTGGGGGAGCCGCTGACGCTCGATTCGCTGCCGCCGCCCTCGACCACCCGGTGGGTGGTGCGCCGCAAGGCCGAGGTGGTCGCCGCCGTCAACGGCGGCTTGCTCAGCGTCGACGAGGCCTGCCAGCGCTACACGTTGAGCCTCGAGGAGTTCGCTTCGTGGCAGCGCGCGGTCGACCGCTCGGGAATGCCCGGCCTTCGGGTGACCCGGATCCAGCATTACAAGAGCCTCTACGAGCGGCAGCAGAAGTTCTAGCCGCTCATCCTCCCTGCCGCGAAGCGGTGGGGAGGGGGACCACACGAAGTGTGGTGGAGGGGTAGACGCACAGGCTTCTTCCGTCCTGCGCCCGATCCTCGGAGTCCGAGCCATTTACCCCTCCACCAGGCTTCGCCTGGTCCCCCTCCCCATGCTCCGCACGGGGAGGATTCAATGGAAATCCCTCGACTTCACCTTGATCACGCCCTGCGCCTTTGCTTTGCGCGGGTCCGGAGGGACGCCCTTGCCGCCGTCAGCCGGCGCGTAGCGGTGGGGGAAGTCCATCGCTCCGACCCGGTGCAACAGGGGCGTCAGGTCATCGAGCCGGTCTGCGACGACGTGGATGACCTCGCCCTCCTTCTGCATCTGGCCCTTCACCGCGATCATCGCCGCCGACATCACGATCCGCCGCTGCGCCTCGAACTTGCGCTGCCACAGGATGATGTTGGCGATTCCGGTTTCGTCCTCGAGGGTGATGAAGGTGACGTTGCCCTTGCCGGGCCGCTGGCGGATGAGGACGAGGCCGGCGACCTCGACCCGGGCGCCGTCCCTGAGGCGGGCGAGGCCGGCGCAGGTCGTCACCTTCGGCCCCAGCGCGCTCCTCAAAAAGGCGACGGGATGCTCGCGCAGCGAGAGCTGGACGGTGCGGTAATCCTCGACCACCTCGCGGCCTCCGGTGAGCGGGGTCAGGGCCACTTCGGGCTCCTCGCCCAAAGCGTCGGCGGCGGCGAACAGGGGCAAAGGCGCCTCGCCCAGCCCGCGCACCCGCCACAGCGCCTGGCGGCGGTCGAGGCCCAATGAGGCGAAGGCGTCGGCGTCGGCGAGCTTCTCGAGCGCCGCCACGGGGACTCCGGAGCGGCGCCAGACGTCCTCGATCGAGTCGAAGGGCGCCTCGGCCCGGGCGGCGAGGATCCGGGCGGCGTGGAGGTTGGAGAGGCCCCGGACCATGCGCAGGCCGAGTCGGAGGGGGAGGAGGCCTAATTCCTCCCCGAGCTTGTCTCGGGGAGGGGGACCGCGGCGCGAAGCGTCGTGGTGGAGGGGCAAATCGGAGTCAGAAATTTCCCCTCCACCAGGCTTCGCCTGGTCCCCCTCCCCCAGCAAGCTGGGGGAGGAGTTTTCGATAATAGTGTCCCACGTGCTCCTGTTGATGCACACCGGCCGCACCTCGACGCCGTGGTTCTGGGCGTCCCTAACCAGCTGCGCCGGCTGGTAGAAGCCCATCGGCTGGGCGTTCAGGATCGCCGCGCAGAAGACGTCGGGGTGGCGGCATTTCATCCAGCTCGAGGCGTAGGCGATCTTCGCGAAGCTGGCGGCGTGGCTCTCGGGGAAGCCGTAGCTTCCGAAGCCCTCGATCTGGCGGAAGGTGCGCTCGGCGAAGTCGCGCGTATAGCCGCGCGCCACCATGCCCTCGATCATCTGGTCCTCGAAGCGGCTGACCCCGCCGGTCGTCTTGAACGTCGCCATCCCGCGGCGAAGGCGGTCGGCGTCGGACGGCGAGAAGCCGGCGCCGACGATCGCGACGTTCATCGCCTGCTCCTGGAAGAGCGGAACGCCCAGCGTCTTGCCGAGCACCGCCTTGAGCTCCGGCGAAGGGAACTCGACCTTCTCCTTGCCCTCGCGGCGGCGAAGATAGGGATGGACCATGTCGCCCTGGATCGGCCCGGGGCGGACGATCGCGACCTGGATGACGATGTCGTAGAATTCCTTGGGCTTCATCCGCGGAAGCATCGACATCTGCGCGCGGCTCTCGATCTGGAAGGTGCCGATCGTGTCGGCCTTCTGGATCATCGCGAAGACCGCGGGATCGTCCTCCTGGAGGACGTCCGACCACAGGTTCATGTCGATTTTCTTGTGGGCACGCAGGAGGTCGAAGGCCCGGCGCATGCAGCCGAGCATCCCCAGGCCGAGCACGTCGAGCTTCATGATCTTCAGCTCTTCGAGATCGTCCTTCTCCCATTCGATCACACGCCGGTCGACCATCGCCGCCGGTTCGATCGGAACCAGGTCGTCGAGCCGGTCGCGGGTGAGGACGAAGCCGCCGGGATGCTGCGAGAGATGGCGCGGGGTGCCGACCAGCTGGCGGGTCAGCTCGAGGGTCAAAGCGAGGCGGGGATCGCCGAGGTCGAGGCCGAGCTCCTCGACATGGCGCTCGGGAACGCCCGCCTCCGACCAGCCCCAGACCTGGCCCGAAAGCATTGCGGTCAAATCCTCCGGAAGGCCGAGCGCCTTGCCGACCTCGCGGACCGCGCCGCGGGTGCGGTAGCGGCTGACCACCGCGGTCAGGGCGGCGTTGGAATGGCCGTAATGGTCGTAGATCCACTGGATCACTTCCTCGCGCCGCTCATGCTCGAAATCGACGTCGATGTCGGGCGGCTCGTTGCGGCTCTCGGAGATGAAGCGCTCGAAGAGGAGGGTGTGCTTGACCGGATCGATCGACGTGATCCCGAGGACGAAGCAGATCATCGAATTGGCCGCCGAGCCTCGGCCCTGGCAGAGGATCTCCTGGCTCCGGGCGAACTGCACGACCGAGTTCACGGTCAGGAAATAGGGCGCATATTCGAGCTTCTCGACGAGCTTCAGCTCCTTCTCGAGCAGGTCGACATGGCTCTTCGGCGGGCCTTCCGGGAATTTGGAGGCGAGGGCGGTCCGGGTCAGCCGCTCCAGCGCCTCCTGCGGGGTCCGGCCCGACATCACGATCTCGTCGGGATATTGGTAGCTCAGCTCGCGAAGCGAGAAGGTGCAGCGTTCCGCGATTTCGGCGCTGGCGCGGACCGAGTCCGGATGGTCGCGGAAGCGACGCTCCATCTCCTCCGGCGATTTGAGATGGCGGTCGGCATAACGCTCGCGGCGGAAGCCGAGATCGTCGATCGTGCATTTGTTGCGGATCGCGGTGACGACGTCCTGGAGCATTCTCTTGTCGGGCGAATCGTAGAGCACGTCGCCGGTGGCGAGGGCCCGGACATTGTGGCGCTTCGCCATCGAATCGAGGGCGTGGAGACGCGCCGAATCGCCCGGGCGGCGGCGGTGGGTGAGGGCGAGATGGGCGCGGTCGCCGAAGATGTCGCGAATCTGGGCGAGGGCGCCCGCGGTCGACTCGTCGACTTCGTCGGGCACCAGAGCCGCGACCAGGCCGGAGTTCCAGGCGGCGACGTCCTCCCAGTGGAGGAAGCATTGCCCCTTTTCGCCCTTGTCGCGGTCGGCGCGGCCCTTGCCGGCGGTGAGCAGGCGGGTGAGGCGCGACCAGCCGGAGCGGTCCTCGGGCCAGACCAGGAGGCCGGTGCCGTCCATCAGGTCGAGCCGGCAGCCGGGGATGAGGCGGACGCCGGTCTCGTCCGCCGCTCTCAGCGCCTTGACGAGGCCGCCCACCGTGTTGCGGTCGACGATGCCGAGGGCGGGATAGCCGAGCAGGGCGGCGGCGGCGAACATCTCCTCGGCGCTGGAGACCCCGCGAAGGAAGGAGAAATGGGTCGTGGCCTGGAGCTCTATGTACATCTAGTCCTCCCCGTCGCGAAGCGATGGGGAGGGGGACCATGCGAAGCATGGTGGAGGGGCGTTCGGACTCGGCAGGCCCCTCCACCGCACTTCGTGCGGTCCCCCTCCCCATCCGCTTCGCGGACGGGGAGGACCAGGCTGGATTGCCCTCATCCGAACACCCCGTGCAAATACCAGCTCAGATCGCCCGTGCGCTGGTCCACGCCGTCGCCCCTGCGGTAGAGCCAGAACCTCGCCCCCTCCTCGTCCTCGACCTGGAAATAGTCGCGCACGCCTTCCGCCTCGGCGGTGCGCTTCCACCATTCGCCGTGGATCCGCTCGGGGCCGTCGGCGCGGGCGACCCGGTAGGCGCGGCCGCGCCAGGTGAATCGGCGGGGCGGAAGATCGGGGAGCAAGGCGACGACATTCTCGACCCGTTCGGGCGGCGACAGCAAGCGGACGGGGCGCGGCCATTTCGGCCAGGGCGAAGCGGGGTCGAGCGGTCCCACGCGGGCGACGCTCCGCTCGGGTACGTCGCTCTCGACCGCCGTCGCCCGGTAGAGCCGGCTGGGGCCGAGCCGGCCGGCGAGGCGGTCGACCAGCATGGCGAGATCCTCCTCGGCCTTGTCGCCGGACAGCTGCTCGGGGGCGAGCGGCTCGACCCGGCCGGCGACGAGGCGCATCGAATCCAAGCCGAAGCCGGGCTCGATCGTCTCGATCTTCATGGCGAGCAGCCGAAGCAGATGGGCGCCGTCGCGGGTCGCCCGGGCGGTGCCGATGGCGATCCGCTGCACCTTCCCGTCGACCCGGTCGCAGAGCAAGGCGAGCGTGCGGGCGGCGAGGCCGGCCTCTCTGAGAGTCGCGATCAGCCGCTCCATGAGCAGGCCGAGCGCTTCGGCGATGGCCTCGGCGGTGGCGATCGGCTCGGCGAAGCGCAGGACCGCGGACGGCGCCTCTTCCGGAACCACCGGGTGGATCGCCTCGCCGGAGCGGCCGAGGGCCTGGTCGAGCCGGACGAGCAGGGTCTTGCCGAAGCGGCGCTGCAGGGGACCGCGCGGCAAGGGGAGGAGATCGCCGATCGTCTCGAGGCCGAGCCGGCGGGCGGCGGCGAGGACGGGCTCCTCGACCCGGAGCGCGGCGAGCGGGAGCGGGGCCAAAGCCTCGGGCTCGCCGTTGACCGGGCAGATCGCGCCCGGGCCGAAGCGGGCGAGGGCGTGGGCGGCGCCCGGCGTTCCGGCGACGGCGATCCGGGCGGTGAAGCCGGCGCGCGCGCAGAAGGCGATGATCCGGCGGCACATCCTGTCCTCGCCGCCGAACAGATGGGCCACTCCCGTGAGGTCCAGGAACAGGCCGTCCGGGGGCGAGACGGCGGCGCGCGGAGTCCAGCGGCGGGCGGCGAAGAGGGCGAGGCGGGTGAGGATGGCGGCGTCCGCCGCGGGATCGTCGTCGCGGATGTCGAGGCCGGGGACGAGAGCCCGGGCCTGGGAGACCGCCATTCCGGGGTGGAGCCCGAGCGCCCGGGCTTCCGGCGAGGCGGCGGAGACGAGCAGGCGGTTGCCGGTGCGGCGGGAGAGGAGGAGGGGGGGAAATTCCTCCCCGAGCTTGCTCGGGGAGGGGGACCGTCCGAAGGACGGTGGAGGGGCAAGGGGAGTCCGAATTACCCCTCCACCAGGCTTCGCCTGGTCCCCCTCCCCCAGCAAGCTGGGGGAGGAATTGTCCGTTCTCCGCGCCCAGCGGGCGCCGGGGCGCCAGTGGG
>DASVVM010000003.1:0-25758 GCA_036386555.1 Allosphingosinicella sp. | reverse complement strand
TGGCGACGAAGGACAAGGTGCGCTGGGCAAGGTTGCCGAAGCTGTTGGCGAGGTCGGCATTGACCCGGGCGACGATCGCCTCGGGGCTGTAGCTTCCATCCTGGCCGAAGGTCACGTCGCGCATCAGGAAGTAGCGGACCGGGTCGGCGCCGAAGCGGTCGATCAGCTCCGCCGGGGCGACGACGTTGCCGGCCGACTTGGACATCTTCTCGCCACGCAGGAGAACATGGCCGTGGCCGAAAACCTGCTTCGGCAGCTCGAGTCCGGCCGACATCAGGAACGCCGGCCAATAGACGGCGTGGAAGCGCACCACATCCTTGCCGATGACGTGGATATCGGCCGGCCAGAACTTCCGGTAAGTCTCTGATTCGACGTCGGGATAGCCGACGCCGGTAATGTAGTTGGTGAGCGCGTCCAGCCACACGTACATGACGTGGCGCTCGTCGCCCGGAACCTTCACCCCCCAGTCGAAGCTGGTCCTCGAGACGGAGAGATCCGAAAGGCCGCCCTCCACGAAGCGCATCACCTCGTTCCGGCGGCTCTCGGGGCGGATGAATCCGGGACTGTCGCGATAGTGAGCGAGCAGCTTGTCCTGATAGGCCGAAAGCCGGAAGAACCAGCTCTCCTCGACCGTCCATTCGACCGGAGTGCCCTGAGGCGAGAGCTTCTCGCCATTGTCGGCCGAGGCCAGCTCGCCTTCGTCGTAATAAGCCTCGTCGCGGACCGAATACCAGCCTTCGTAGCGCCCGAGATACAGGTCTCCGCGCTCTTCCATCGCCTTCCAGATCGCCTGGCTCGCCCGGTGGTGCGCGGGCTCCGTGGTCCGGATGAAGCGATCGAAGGAAATATCAAGGCGCTCGTCCATCTCCTTGAATATGGACGACATTTCATCGGCAAGCTCGCCCGGTCCGATGCCGCGCTCGCGCGCCGCCTGGGCCATTTTCAGGCCGTGCTCGTCGGTCCCGGTCTGGAAGAAGACCTCGCGGCCCATGGCGCGCTGGAAGCGGGCGATGACGTCGGTCGCGACCGCCTCGTAGGCATGGCCGATATGGGGCGGCCCGTTCGGGTAGTTGATCGCGGTGGTGATGTAGAAGGGCTCGGCCATGAGATTGGCCTTAGGGTCCATCAGCAAGTGCGGCAATGGCGGTCGGTCCAACCCCTCTCCCGTTTTTCACGGGAGAGGGTGTGACAGGATTCAGCGGCTCGGGGCCAGCGAAGCGAGCATTCCGGCGAGCTCGAACACGACGCTCTCCGGCTCGAGCGAAAGACCGCGCGCGCTGGAAGCGAGCCCCCGGGCCCGTTCCCAGGTCGCGAGGGCCGCCGCGAGGGCCGGGCCGCGCCGCCCCCTGGCCTCGGCGGCGATGACCGACGGCGCCCGGGCGAGGAAGGCCTCGTAGCGCGGCTGGGCGGATTTGAGGGCGAGGCTCTGGGCGAGCGCCGAACGGCGGGCATTGGCGGGATCGCCCTCGCGGACCAGTTCGGCCATGGCCTGGTCGAGACCGGCCACGTCGAGGCCGCGCCAGGCCATGGCCCGCCCGGGGGAGCCGTTGCCGGCCGCCGTCAAGTCGCTGATTTCCTTGCCGTCCGCGTCGGGAAGCGCGGCCCGAAGCGCTGACGTCATGGCGTCGTCGTCGAGGCGGGAGAGCCTGAGCAGCCGGCAGCGCGAACGGATGGTCGGGAGCAATCGCTCCGGCGCGTGGCTGACCAGGAAGAAGACGCTGCTCGGCGGCGGCTCCTCCAGATTCTTGAGCAGGGCGTTGGCGGCGTTGCGCTCGAGATCGTCGATCGAATCGACGATCACCGCCCGCCAGGGCGACAGCGAGGCGGTGGTGTTGAACAGGCGCTGCAGCGAGCGGACCTGGTCGACGCTGATGCTCCGGGCGAGCTCGCCGGTCGAGCTGCTCTCACGGGGCAGCCGCTCGAGCCGCATCAGGTCCGGATGGCTTCCGGCCGCGGCGAGATGGGCGGCGGGGTGGTCGTCGGGGACGTCGAGGCCCGGCGAGTTCACGGGCCTCTGCCCCTGGGTGAGCACGCGCAGGGCGGCCTTGGCAGCGAACAAGGCTTTGCCGATCCCCTCCGGCCCTGAGATCAGCCAGGCATGGTGGAGCCGGCCGGAATCCAGCGCGTCGCGGAAGGCGGCGACGGCGGAGTCGTGGCCGAAGAGCGGGGTCATGCCCTCCCCTCCCTGCAAGGGAGGGGCCGGGGGTGGGTAGGCGAGCGCAGCGAGACTTCCCTTGCGACTCCGCGTTTCGCCCGCCTTCGGCGGACCCACCCCCAGCCCCTCCCTTTCAGGGAGGGGAGAAGCACCGGCACCCTCACAGCAGATCCTCCACGGCGGCGAGCAGCCTTGCAGTCACTTCCTCCGCCGATCCGCCGGCGTCCACGCGGCGGAAACGCTCCGCCTCCTCCTCGGCCAATTTCGCGAAGGCCTGCGCCACCCGCCCGTGAAAGGCGCCTCCCCTCCCCCCGATCCGGTCCGAGCCGCCGGCGTCGCGAACGCTGAGCCGCTTCGCCACGGCCTCGGCCGGAAGCTCGAGCAGCAAGGTGCGGTCGGGCAGAAAATTGTCGCTCCCGATCTCGTGAAGCCGGCGCACCGTCTTGATGCCGAAGCCCGCGGCGCCGCCCTGATAGGCGAGCGAGCTGTCGAGGAAACGGTCGCTCAGCACCCAGGCGCCGCGCTCGACGGCGGGGCGGATCGTCTTCGCGACATGGTCGGCCCGTGCGGCGGCGAAGAGCAGAGCCTCCGCTTCCGGGGTCCAGCGGTCGTCGCCGCCCTCCAGAAGCAGCTTGCGGATCGCCTCCGCCCCGGGACTGCCTCCCGGCTCGCGGGTCTCGACGACCTCCAAGCCGCGGCCCCGCAGCGCTTCGGCCAGCGCCCTGAGCTGAGTCGACTTACCGACCCCCTCCCCGCCTTCGAGGCTGATGAATCGCCCCCTCACCTCCCGCTCAGCCGAACAGCGACGTCAGGCCGTTCCACATGCGGCCGAAGAAGCCGGCCTCGCCGACCGCCTCGGCAGCGACCAGAGGCATGGTCTGGGGCGGAGTATCGGCGGTCGTGACGACGAGGTCGGCGACGTGCTGGCCCCTGGCGATCGGCGCCTTGATCGGGCCGTTGTAGACGACCTTCGCTCGGATGCTTCCCGCCGCGCCGGCCGGGAGGGTGACGGCGATGCTGCGCGGTGCGACCAGCGCCACCTCGTCATCCCCGCCGCCCTGCACCTGGGCGTTCGCGACCTTCTCGTTCTGGTTGAACAGCGGCTGCGACTTCCAGGCGCGGAAGCCCCAGTCCATGAACTTGACCGATTCCTCGATCCGCTGGTTGAAGCTTCCGAGCCCGGCGACGACCATGATGATCCGACGCCCGCCCTGCTCGGCCGAGCCGGTGAAGCCGTAGCCCGCTTCCGCGGTATGGCCGGTCTTGAGGCCGTCCGCGCCCGAGACCCTGCCGAGCAGCGGGTTGCGGTTGCCCTGAGTGATCGGAGCTCCGGCGCCCAGCGTCTTGCCCCAGGTGAATTCCTTCTTCTGGTAGAAGGCCTTGTAGAGGTCGGGCGTCTCCTGGATGGTCGCCGCGGCGAGCCTGGCGAGGTCCCTGGCGGAGGTGAAGGTGATTCCATTGTCCGGCCAGCCGTTGGTGTTGCCGAAATTGGAGTTGGTCATTCCCAGCCGCTTGGCCTCGGCGTTCATCAGCGCGGCATAGGCCGGCTCGGTGCCGGCCAGGCATTCGGCGAGGACGACGGTGGCGTCGTTGCCGGAAAGGGTGACGATCCCGTGGAGCAGATTCTCGACGCTGACCATCTCGCCCGGCGACAGGAACATGGTCGAGCCGGCCTGGGGTCCGTGCCACTGGCGCCAGGTCTCGGGGCGCACCTGGCACATCTTGTCCAGCTTCGCCTCGCCGCGCTTGATCATGTGGAAGGTGAGATGGGTGGTCATCATCTTCGCCATCGAGGCGGGCGGGATCCGCCGGTCCGGATCCTTGGAATAAAGGACCGCCCCCGAGCTCAGGTCGACCATATAGGCCACCGGCGCCGCGGTCTCGAAGGGCGGCGCGGCGGCGGCGGCCGGGAGTGAGGCGGCGGCGAAAGCTATTGGAAACAGGCTTTTGCGGATCATGGTTGAGACTCGTCCCCTGATGTGATGGCGGCGCGCCCGGAGCGTCGGCCGATGTTAGCTCCTGCCGAAGCCCCGCGCCAGATCGCTTTGGAATTATCGTCACCCCGGAGTTGATCCGGGGCCGGCCATTCAGTTTCCTTCGTCATTCCGGCGAAGGCCGGAATCCATGAACATCGATCAATCAGAACTTCCATCGTCCCTGTTCATGGGCCCCGGCCTTCGCCGGGGTGACGGTAGCATCACCGCGCGATCGCGTCGGCGAGAAGGCCGACCGAGAGCGCGTAGAAGTTGGAGCAATTATAGTCGAGGATGGTCCGGTAATTGGTGGTGAGCAGGTAAGCGGTCGCGTTCGCGCCGTCGGGCTCGATCAGCGAGGCCATTTCATTGTCGCGCGGCCAGACGCCGTTCTGGACGACGATCCCGAGGCGGCGCCATTCGCCGAACGTCAGCCAGCGGCTGTGGCGCTCGTAGACCCGCGGGCAGCGTGGAGCGCGCAGGGTGTTGCGGACCCGGCTCCGGTCGAATCCGGTCGGCACACGGACCGCCACTCCCCATGGCACGCCCGGTCTCCAGCCGGCATTGTTGAGATAGTTGGCGATCGACGCCAGTGCGTCGGGCTCGCTGCGCCATATGTCCGAGCGGCCGTCGCCGTCGCCGTCCGTGCCGAGGCGAAGCCAGACGGAGGGGAGGAATTGCGGATGTCCGGTGGCGCCGGCCCAGCTGCCCTTGAGGCGATAGCGGGGCACGCCGCGGTCGATCATCTTCAGTGCGGCGACGAACTCGTCCGAGAAGAGCTGACGCCGGCGGCCGTCATAAGCGAGCGAGGCGAGCGAGTTCAGGAGGTCGAAATTGCCGGTGACCGCGCCGTAGCTCGTCTCGTGGCCCCAGATGGCGACGAGCACCGAGGGCGTGACCCCGTAGCGCCGCCCGATCGCCTGGAGGCGCGACAGGTTGGCGGCATAGCGGCGCTGGCCGGCGGCGATGAGGGCGGGACTGACGTGGCGGGCGCGATAGGGCGCGAAGGGCGGATTGGCGTTGCTCCCGGGGCGCCCGCCGGGCTGGGCGCGGTCGAGCTCGACGGTGCGCGGGCTGAAGACGAGGCTCGGGAAGACGCTGGCGATCGTGCCCGCGCTGACCCCGGCGCGCCGTGCCTGCGCCTCGAGCTGGGGCAGATAGGCCCTGAAGCCGGACTCGCTGAGGCCCGACTGGGCGGCAGCCGGACTGGACTGCGGAACCATCGCCGCCGCCAGCGCAAGGGCCGCTATGCCCCTCAACAAACGCATACATATTTCTCCCGCTCGGCGCCCCTGATGCCACAGCGGCGCAAGCGTAGATACTCGGCTCGCCGCGCGAGTTGCACGAGCGGCCCCGCCCTACACAACTCAGCACCACTGAAAAGCGGTGGCTTTAGAATTCTAATCCGTTATCTCGATTTGCTTGAGGTCGCAGGACCGCAGTTAATTGACAGCGGGCAGTGCCGAAGCGTGGTCGGTGCCCTAAATGTATGCCTGGAGAAAATGATGGCCCAACCACCTTCGCCCCCACCCCCGCCCCCGCCGCCCCCGCCGCCTCCGCCGCCGCCTCCTCCTCCGCCTCCGCCGCCACCCCCTGGACGACTAAATGAGGAGCGGGCATGGCCTCTGTCTCGTCCCCCACGCCGGTAGATGCAGCACGCATCGAGGCGCTCACGAACGCCCGCTATCATGCTGATCGCGAAGCGTTCTTAGATTCTGTCCATAGGTTCTTTGTTGCTCTAATCATTATTTTCGGTCTGTCGGCATTGCTAGACCTAGTCCCATGGGCAAAGGCTGGCGCCTCGGTAATTACCGCTGTGTTGGGCGTACTTGATTTAGTGCTGCAACTGGTGGAGCGCGCCCGGGCACATGCGGTCCTCAAAGAGCGCTATTTTGACATCGACGCCGACCTCCAAGCTACATCGCCAAACGTTACAAAGGCGCATCAAGCGATGACACGGCTTGCCGGCAAGGAGGAACCTCCATTTACCGCTGTGCATGCCGTGGCTGAAAATTGGGCGACCTGTTCCATTCTCGGTCCATCTGTTCCGGTCCCATGCCACGTTAGCGGGATAAGGTGGGTGTTTCGTCATTGGTTTCGCCACTCGGGGGTAAGCTTCTCGTCCGGCCGGCCGCGGCCGAAATCTCCAGTAAAAAATGTTTTCTTTTGTCTCGGCCTCATCCTAATTGTCACGCAGGCTCTAATGCTCTTGGGCATTGTTGAGACACCCGGTTTGCTGAGCAATTTATCTGCTGGCTAGCATTAGGAGTTTGCGGCCAGCCTATACGGCAGCGTTCGCCGATCTCCGGTCCGTAACGCCACCACTCGGCTTGGGGCTGTTCAGCCGAAACCATCCTGGGCTAGAGGCCCTTCGATCTTGGACAGGTGGCCGAGTGGTTTAAGGCAGCGGTCTTGAAAACCGCCGTGGGTGCAAGCCCACCGTGGGTTCGAATCCCACCCTGTCCGCCATCCTGCTTCGCTCTTCGAGCTTCGCAGGATTGGCTTAGGCCTAATCTCGAAGCAGGATGCCCTTCGTAGCTTCAGCGAAGAAGGGCGGTCAGTGCATTACGTCTACCTGCTCGAAAGCCTCGCGACTGCGGGGCAGCGTTATGTCGGGATCACTGGCGATTTGCGGACGCGGTTGCGCGAGCACAATTCCGGCAAGTCTGCGCACACGTCGAAGCACCTCCCCTGGCGCGTCGTGACCTATGTGGCCTTTTCCGATGTCACTAAGGCCGAAGCCTTCGAGCGATATCTCAAATCCGGGTCGGGGCACGCTTTCGCACGGAAGCGCCTTTGGTGATCCCGGCAGGCGCAGCCCGCGCCGCTCGAACCGGGGTGTAGACAGACCTTGTTCAAAAAGCGAATGGGTCCCCTTTCCGAAGATAGTGGGGAATGAGATGGCCGAGGCGGCGATTGGCAGGTTCGACTGGGAGGATGCGTTCGGGCTCGAAGGCCAGCTGTCCGACGAGGAAAGGCTCGTCCGCGATACGGCGCGCGCCTATGCGCAGGAGAAGCTCCAGCCGCGGGTGACCGAGGCGTTCCTCGAGGAGAATTTCGACCGCGACATCATGTCGGAGATGGGCGAGCTCGGGCTGCTCGGGGCGACCATCTCGCCCGAATATGGCGGGGCCGGCCTCAATTACGTCAGCTATGGCCTGGTGGCACGCGAAGTGGAGCGGGTCGACAGCGGCTACCGCTCGGCGATGAGCGTCCAGTCGTCGCTCGTCATGCACCCGATCAATGCCTACGGCTCGGAAGAGCAGAAGCGCAAATGGCTGCCGGGGCTGGCGACGGGGGAGCTGATCGGCTGCTTCGGGCTTACCGAGCCGGACGCGGGCTCCGATCCTGGCGGGATGCGGACCCGGGCCCAGAAGATCGACGGCGGCTACCGGCTTTCGGGATCGAAGATGTGGATCACCAACTCGCCGATCGCCGACGTCTTCGTCGTCTGGGCGAAGTCGGACGCGCATGACGGCAAGATCCGCGGATTCCTGCTGGAAAAGGGCATGAAGGGGCTCACCGCCCCCAGGATCGGGATGAAGCTCTCGCTGCGCGCCTCGATCACCGGCGAGATCGTCATGGACGGGGTGGAGGTCCCGGAAGAGGCGCTTCTGCCGAACGTCTCCGGACTCAAGGGCCCGTTCGGCTGCCTCAACCGGGCGCGCTACGGGATCGCCTGGGGGTCGATGGGCGCGGCCGAGGCCTGCTATCACGCAGCCCGCACCTATACGCTCGACCGCAAGCAGTTCGGCCGCCCGCTCGCCGCGACCCAGCTGGTTCAGATCAAGCTCGCCAACATGATCACCGAGATCACGCTCGGCCTCCAGGCGGCCCTGAGGGTCGGCCGGCGCATGGACGAAGGCGAGCTGATCCCCGAGACGATCAGCCTGATCAAGCGCAACAATGTCGGCAAGGCGCTCGACATCGCCCGAGTCGCCCGGGATATGCACGGCGGCAACGGAATCTCGGCCGAGTTCCAGGTGATGCGGCATGCGTCGAACCTCGAGACGGTCAACACCTATGAGGGGACCCACGACGTCCACGGCCTGATCCTGGGGCGTGCGATCACGGGGATCTCGGCCTTTTGACGGCGCGGGTCGCTGCAGCGAGCCGTACCGTCACCCCGGCGAAAGCCGGGGTCTCGGGGAGACCCGCCCAGACTTCTCGTCCCGAGGTCCCGGCTTTCGCCGGGATGACGGATTTCCATGAATAAACCCCTCGCCGGCCTCAAGGTGGTCGAGCTGGCCCGGATCCTGGCGGGCCCGTGGGCGGGCCAATTGCTCGCCGATCTCGGCGCCGAGGTGGTGAAGGTCGAGCGACCCGGCACCGGCGACGACACCCGCCAATGGGGTCCGCCTTTCGCCCCGGACGGCGCCTCGGCCTATTTCCACAGCTGCAACCGCGGCAAGCAGTCGCTGGCGATCGACCTCGAGACTGCGGAGGGGCAGGCCCAGGTTCGAGCACTCGCGGCGGAGGCCGACGTTCTGATCGAGAATTTCAAGGTGGGGGGGCTTGCGAAATACGGGCTCGATCACCCTTCCCTGTCCAAGACCAACTCGCGGCTCGTCTATTGCTCAATCACCGGCTTCGGGCAGACCGGCCCTTACGCGGCCCGAGCCGGCTACGACTTCGTCATCCAGGGCATGGGCGGGGCGATGTCGCTCACCGGGGAGCCGGACGGAGCCCCGCAGAAGTCGGGAATCGCTTATGCCGACCTGTTCACCGGCCTCTACGCCGGCGTCGCCATCCTCGCCGCCCTTCGCGAGCGCGACCGGAGCGGCCGGGGCGCCCATATCGACATGGCCCTGCTCGACACCCAGGTCGCCGTCCTCGCCAACCAGGCGCTGAACTGGATGGTGTCGGGAGACGTTCCGACCCGCATGGGCAACGGACATGCCAATCTGGTCCCGTACCAGGCCTTCCGGGTCGCCGACGGCGAAGTGATCGTCGCGGTCGGCAACGATCCCCAATTCGCCCGCCTCTGCGGGATATTGGGTCTGGAGGCGCTGGCCCGCGACGAACGTTTCCGCACCAACCCGGCGCGGGTGGTGAACCGCGAGGCGCTGCTCCCGATCCTGGCAGCGGCGATGCTCGACCGCCGGGCTGGGGAATTTTCGGAGGCGCTCGAGGCAGCCGGAATTCCAGCCGGGCCGGTCAACGCGGTCGACGCGGTGTTCGCCGACCCTCAGGTCGTCCATCGCGGCCTGAGGATCGAAGGCGAAATCCCGGGCCTCGCTTGCCCGATCGTCATCGACGGCGAGCGCCAGAGGGCGGAGGCTCCCGCGCCGCGACTTGGCGAGCACAAGACGTGCTGACCCAATATGGAGTGATCCCGGTGCGCGCGGCCGCGGACGGCGGCCTGGAAGTCCTGCTGATCACCTCCCGCGACACCAGGCGCTGGGTCGTCCCTCGCGGCAACCCCATCTCCGGCAAGAGCCCGGCCGAATCGGCCGCCCAGGAGGCGTTCGAGGAAGCCGGCATCGTCGGAGAGGTGGAATCCGAGCCGCTCGGCCTCTATTCCTACGAGAAGCGCCGTCGCTTGCGGGGTCCCGTGCCTGCTTCGGTCCACCTGTTCCGGATGATAGTTGCCGAAGAGCGCGACGACTGGCCCGAGAAAGGCCAGCGCGACCGGCGCTGGTTCGCGGCGGCAGAGGCCGCAGCCGCCGTGCACGAGGACGAGCTCGCCCGGCTGATCCGGCTCGCCGCGGACATGTCACAAAAGTGAAACAAATCTCGCGCGCCCCGTGCTAGGGAGCCGCAAAAGTTCAGGGGGAAGAGATGCTGAGCCTGTTCCGTCGAATGATGCCGAAGGAGGAAAGTTTCTTCGACATGTTCGAGCGCCATGCGGTGACTCTGGTCGGCGGCGCCGAGGTGATGAGCCGGATGTTCGCCAAGGAGGAGGGGATTGAGGAAGCCTGCCGCCAGATTTCCCAGTTCGAGCACCAGGCCGACGACGTCACCCGCGAAGTGCTCCACGCCGTCCGCCGCACCTTCATCACGCCTTTCGACCGGAGCGCCATCACCGACCTCATTTCGTCGATGGACGACGCGATCGACGAGATGCAGAAGACGGCGAAGGCGATCACCCAGTTCGAAGTCGCCCATTTCGAGCCTCAGATGCGCGACATGGCGGCGCTCGCGGAGCAGGGCGCGAAGCTGGTGGCCAAGGCGATGCCGCTGCTGCGCAAGATCAAGAGCAACCATCTCGATCTGGACAAGATCACCGAGCAGATCGTCCATCTCGAAGAAGAGGCCGATCACCTCCACGATGCAGGCCTGAAGGCGCTTTTCCTGAGGCATCGCGACGGCAATGCGATGGGCTATATCGTCGGGCGAGAAATCTACAGTCACCTCGAAAGGGTCCTCGACCGGTTCGAGGACGTGGCGAACGAGATCTCCGGCGTCGTCATCGATCACGCCTGAGGAGGGACCATGCACGAGCTGGCCCTGCCGCTTCTGATCGGGCTGATCGCCATCGCCCTGGCGTTCGACTTCCTCAACGGGCTCCACGATGCAGCCAACTCGATCGCCACGGTCGTCGCCACCCGGCTGCTGAGCCCGGGGCAGGCGGTGATCTTCGCGGCCTTCTTCAACTTCGCCGCTTACTTCCTCGCCCTCGCCGTGCCGAGCCTGCACAAGGTCGCCGACACGATCGGCAAGGGCCTCATAGACAAGGACCTGATCACCCCCGCCGTCGTCTTCGGAGCGTTGATCGGGGCGATGTTCTGGAACGTCGTCACATGGCTGAAGGGAATCCCTTCCTCGTCGAGCCACGCCCTCGTCGGCGGCCTGGTCGGCTCGGGCGTGGCCCATGCCGGGCTGACCGGAGTGCAGTGGACGGGACTCAACAAGACCCTGGTCGCGATCGTCCTGTCGCCGTTGCTCGGCATGATGCTCGCGATGCTGATCATGCTCATAACGAGCTGGCTCGCCTTCCGGGCAAGCGCGCGCGGCGCGGAGGGCAAGTTCCGAGCCCTCCACCTCGTCTCCTCGGCCGCTTACTCGGTCGGCCACGGGCTCAACGACGCCCAGAAGACGATGGGGATCATCACCGTCCTCCTCTATTCGACCGGCTATCTTTCGGGTGAGTTCCACGTCCCGCACTGGGTGGCGATCAGCTGCTATGTCGCGATCGGCCTCGGCACCCTGAGCGGCGGCTGGCGGATCATCAAGACGATGGGAACGGGCATCACCAAGCTCTCGCAGCACCAGGGCTTCAGCGCGTCGGCGGGCGGGTCGGTGATGCTGTTCAGCGCCTCCTGGCTCGGGATACCGGTTTCCACCACCCACACGATCACCGGCTGCATCATCGGCGCCGGAGTCGCCCGCCGGGCTTCGGCGGTCCGCTGGGGCGTCGCGCGCAACGTCGTCACGGCGTGGGTGATCACGATCCCGGCGTCGGCAACGGTCGGCGCAATCTTCTACTGGATCACGACGTTGTTCTAGAGATTCATCTCGAATCGAAGCTGGAAAAGCCCCGGGCGAATGAATTGAAGCCGCCAGTTGCTTCGGTTATTGTCTCCTTGGCCGAGAACCGATCGCTTCTCCGGGTCGCGTGAGCGTGAGCGCTGATCGTGGTGGAGGCCATATGCCGGAATTAGGCGACCAGTTCGGAAGTTTTTTCGAAGCGGCAGCGACGCTCGCGTTGCTCTTTATCATCGTCGGCTGGGTTTCTTCGAAGCTGGTGGGACTCGCTCAGACCGCTCTCAATTCGCATGGCAAAATGCTGTGGCGGGAGCTTCGGCGCTGCTTCGGAGGAGACGAGGCGAAGGCCTTTACGCGCTATTTTTACTGGCACCCGCTCCTCGAGCCGCTCTCGCAGCCGCCGACCATGAGGCGGTTGCGGGCCTGGCTTCCAAAGCTGCCGCGCCTGAGCCGATCGCCGCAAGGCTATCCCGACGGCCGACTGCCGGCCCACATCGCCCCGGAGACCTTCGCGGCGGCGATGCTCAACCCCTTTCCATGGCCGACCACCAATCGTTCGCTTCGGCTGGTCCTGGCCGGCAACCCGCCCGAGCCGGCAGATAATGAAGGCGATCCCAGCCCGGAGCAGTTCGAGCTGGCCAGGACTCTCGCCTCCGCGCGGGAGCGGGTGGAGGGCGCGGGAACCTGGGGGGAGATGCTCGGGGAGGACGCAGCGGCCTATGACGCCGTCTTCGGGCAAGGACCGGTGAATATCCATTTCCACGATCCCGCCGCCGGAAACCTCTTGGCGAGGCTGCGGGAATCGTGGCGAACCAACCGGCTGGTGCCGGCGGCAGCGCGGTCACGGATAATGGCGATCCTCGACGATTCCGAAGGCGACATGGACCGCATGCGTGAGAGCCTCGGGCGATGGTACAGCGAGATGATGGATCGCGTGACCGCACGCTTCAAGCGCAGGGCGCTGCTGTCCATCTTCGCCGTCGCGCTTGCCCTCTGCTTCCTGTTCAACATCGATTCCATCCACATCTTCCAGGAAGCGGCCAAGCGCACGCCCGGCGGCGGCTCCGAAACGGCGGGCCCGGCCGTCAGCAAGCTGGAAGGCGAACGGTTCAATTCGGCTTACGAAAATTGCGGCTCGAACCAGGTGACCGAGACGTGCAGCCGCGAACTTCTCGCAGGGCTGTGGCGCGACCCCAAGAGTGCCGATCTGATCAGGGTGCTTGCCGACACGCAGCCGAGCGGACGAACGGTGGAGGTCGCAGATCGGGTCGAACAGCTGCGGCCGGTGCGAAACTGGTGCCGTTCCGAAAAGAGAGCCGAATTGTGCGGAGACAGCCTTATGGGGGAGATGGAACTTTGCATCGCCGGCGTCGTCCCTCCCGCTTCTCCCGGAATGGCACCGCAGGCTCTTCCGCCGGAGCAGCTCGGCAAGGTGTGCGGCGCGGCCTGGCGCGGCTTGTTCAGCAGCCCCGCTCTGTTCTGGGACCCGGCCGCGGCCAATGCCTTGGCCGGCCAGGCATTCGGCACCGGCAGCCCCAAAGATCCCGGCGAGGCTGTGTCCATCGCCAGGAAAACCGCCGAGCGCGCTACCCGAACCGATCCTCCGGATCCGGCGCTTCCGGGGGTGTCGGCCCTTTTCTTCAACCGGGTCGATCCGTTTCCGAACGGTTTCGAGGGTTTCCTCGGAATGTTGCTCTCCGCCTTTCTGGCAACCTTGGGAGCTCCGTTCTGGTACGACCTTCTCGGCAGGATATCGCGCCGCGGCGCTAGCGGTGCGAAGCCGTGAGCCGCCGCCGGGCCGCGGCCCTTTGCGCGCTCGGGCTGATTCTCTCGCCGGGCTGTGCACAGCGAACCTATGTAGTCTTTCCACCGGAGAGGCCGGACCTCCAGCCGCGGGCCACCTGCATCGTCGACCTGCGCGGGCTCGAGATCGGAAAATCGACCGTGAGCGAGGTGAGAGCCTGGCACGAGACGACCAAGCGGCGGCAGCCGGAGTGCAGGGAGCTTCGGCTCGCCTTCCGACCGCGCGCGGCTGTCGAGCGGGAGGACGAGCGGCCCGCGGATCATTTCATCGTCGTCCAGCTCGCTCTGGACAGCGATCCCGAAAGGCCCGCGCTGAAGGATGGGCCGATCGTCAGGGCCCATTTCTGCAATCCTGGCCCGAACGCCGCCAACCCGTGCGTCGAGCGGATCACAGAGGTAGTGGAAAAAATCGTCGATTTGCCGCCCGAGGTCATCTTCATTCCGGGTCCGGAGACGACGCGGACCATCACAAGGTGGAGAACCAGGGAGACACCGCCGATACCGCTTCCTCCACTTCCGCCGCCCTGCACTCCAGCCTCCTCCCCACCGTGCCCAAACGGGGACGACGACGATGGGAAGGACGACGATGGGAAGGACGACCCGGACGACGCCGACGGCAAGGGCCCCGCAAGCGGGAGGGAGAGCGATGGGCAAGGCGGGAATGGCCTCAGCGAAAACGTCGCGCCCGCTTTGGTCGGGGGAGCGATCGTCTATGCGCTCGCCTTCTTCAACATGTTGCCCTTCGCCGGACTCGCGAGGCCGGGCGGATTTGCCGCTAGGCGCTTCCCGGATCTCGATCCCGGCGAAGACCCGGCCACGGCGCCGACGCCGTTCCCGGACGCGTCGGCCGACGCACCGACCGACTCGCGCGTCGGATTCGAGCAGGGCCGCTTCGAGGAAGCACCGTTCCGCGAAATGCCGTTCAAGCCAAGCCAGCCATGAGCCGGCAGCGATTGCTCCACGACATCATTCCCCGCGACCGGCTTTCCGTCAGTCTTATAAGCGGCGTCCTGACCAGCCATCCGCAGCTCGGCCGTTGGAGCCGTGAGGAAGCCGGAGCGATCCGGCCCCGGCGGCTGGCGTTGGTCGTGCGGACGAATATGTGGCTTGCGCTCAACCGGCCGGTGAGCGAGATGAAGAGCGGCCTCCACGAGGCGTCGACCGGTGCGGTGGACTATTCCTATCCGGTGACGGTCAAGCACGATCACGATTCCCCGCCGGTCGCTTTGGCCGCCCGGGCGAGATTCACGCGCCGCTGGAGCGGCCGCATCGTCGTCGAGATCTATCTCGAGAGCCGGCCGGTCATGCGTTGCCCATTTCTATTGCCGCTTTCGTGGTGAATCGCGGTTGCGGGCCAACCGATCCAGCCTAGAACTTCCCCCTCACCTGGAATGAGAAGATCGGGCCGATCAGCCGATCGCGGCGTTCGATGAAGCTTATCGGGCCGGTCCGGCGGCCGACATAGACGGTCCGGTCCCACATGCTCCGGGCGGCCAGCACGTTCGAGACGGTGGCGCGGATGGTGAGTCCGAGCACGTCCTTGTGCTCGGCATAGAGGCTCCCCCAATAAGGGCCTTCCCACTGGCGGCCGACTTCCGTCAGCCGGTAGTTCAGCGCATTGAGCTGGTGGTTGAGATTCAGCCCATAGGCCCAGTCGCTGTCCGGTATGTCGTGGCGAAGCGTGATGTCGAAGAAGCGCATCAGGCTGTTGGAGATGGCCCGCCCCTCCCCGGTCAGAGGGTCCTCGACCCGCGTCTTCTGGAGCTGGACCCTTGCGTCGAGCTTGGCGCCCTTCCAGCCGAGCGGGTCGAAGTTGAAGGTGGTCTTCCATTCGGCGCCATGGGCGTGGGCGCTGTCGATGTTGCCGATCGATTCGCCGGTCTCCCCGATGGGGATGATGTCGACCACGTCCTCGTAAAGCCGGCCGTAGAGGCGAAGCGTGGTCGAGCCGAAGCGGCCGAGGTTGCGGGTGGCCTCCAGATCGGCCTCCCAGCTCTGCTGCGGGACAAGGTCCACATTGCCCGCGTTGGTCCGCTCGTCGTTGAGGTTCACCCGGGCGAGGAAGTCCCCGAAGTTGAGCTGCCCGACCCGGCGCTGGAGCTTCAGGTTGACGTCGAGCCTCGGGCTCGCCTTCCAGGCGGCCGAGAACAGGCCTTTGGGCCGCCAGAAGGTGCGGCTGAGGCCGCCGGGGCCGGTCTGGCGGAGGTTCGAATATTCGCCGCCGGCGGCGAGCTGGATGCTGAGCTTGGACGACAGCGGCCGCCCCAGGCTCGCCATCGCCTCGTAGCGGTCCTCCTTGACCGTCGCGGTTCCGCCCGGGAGCGGGATCTCCTCATATTCGCCGTTCGAGCGCAGGATGAAGAAGTTGCTGACATTGTCGAGGCTGTTGAAGGCGCCCTCCGCCGACAGCTGGAGATCGTTCTTGCCCCATTTCCAGCGATATTCGGCGCGGCCGATCCGCTCGCTCGTGTCGGCGATCTCGTCGAAGCGGCTTCCGGTGTCCGGCGCCCCGTCGGCGAAGCGGGTCCGGACGTCCTGGGCGAAGGGCGTGTGGCCGCCCTGGGCGAGACCGATCAGCTTCAGTCGCCCGCCGATCAGGGCGAACTCATAATCGCCGCCGAGCTCATAGGACCAGCTGTCCTCGTCGTTGGCGACGAGACGAATCCGGTCGGCGAGGCCCGGGCTGACCCGCTCCCCCCGTTCGCGATAGTCGTAATAGAAGCCCTGAACCGAGCCGTTCAGATTGCCGACGGAACTTCCGGGACCGTCCCAGGCCAGCTTGACGCTGCCCTTGGGATTCTCGCCGTTCCCGGTGAAGACGTCGTAGCGGGCCTCGGTCCGATCGCCGGCCGCATTGAATATGTTGGTACGGCCGTTGGCGCCGGAGCGGAAGGACTGGTTCTGAAGCCCGACCGTATATTCGATATTGCCCTTCTTGCCGCTCACCGAAACCTCGCCGCGGGTGAGGAGCGGATCGGTGTTGCGCTGGCGGAATTCGGGCCGCCAGGCGAACTGACCCTGCATCCCGCCGGCCTTGGCGACGATGTTGGCGACCTGGCCCGACAGGCCGGGGACGTCGAGCGTGGCCGCGTCGCGGATCTCGATCCGGACCACGTTCGAAGCCGGGATCTGGCTCAATTCGGTGAGGACGTCGTTCGACTTGCCCGAGATGCGCTGGCCGTTGATCAGGACGTTGCCGGTCGCGGTTCCGAGCCCCCGCTCCTGGGTCGCCTCGCGGATGGTGAAGCCGGGGACGTTGCGAAGCATGTCGAGCGCGTTGCGCGGAGCGAAACGGGTGAAGTCGGCGGGAAGGTAGGTCTTCGCGCTTTCGACCGCCGCCGGCAAAGTCGGCTCGGGAGGGGGCGCGTCTCCGGTTTCCTGGCCGAAAGCGGGGGCCGCGGCGAAAGCGAAGGTCGAGCATCCGAGAAGCAGAAGCCGCGAACGCGAACGGCAAGCGCCGAATTTCATATATCCCCCCTCTGGCTCTTCCGGCCGGCCTGCCACGATCGTAGCAGGAGTTGTGCCAACTCCCTGACCGTGACGGCTTTTGGACGATTACAGATGTTTTCGTTAACGGGGGATGACGCAAAAGCGTCCGCTGCCGCACAGGCGGCGTTCGGGATCGGACAGTGGCGGCGAGTCCGTCATCCCGGCGAAAGCCGGGACCTCGGGGAGCCCCGCCGAGACCTTCCGACCCGAGGCCCCGGCTTTCGCCGGGGTGACGACTAGCGCGCCGGCCGCCTGAACAGCAGGATAGGCTCGTCTTTGTAGACCGCCTCTTCGCGGCTGCTGAACCCGCTTTTCTCGGCGATCCGGATCGAGGCCTGGTTATCATGGCTGACGATGGCGACGATCTCGCCGCCGCCCAGCGCCTCGTCCGCCCAGGCGAGGGCGGCCAGAACGGCTTCGGTGGCATAGCCCCGGCCCTGCGCCTCGCGAGCCATGATCCAGCCCATTTCAGGGATGTTCTCGATGCTCGGGCTCATGTCGCGCTTGAAGTCGGCAAAGCCGATCTGGCCGAGATAGGCGCCATCCTCACGCCGCTCGGCGACCCAGTAACCGTAGCCGAGCAGCGCCCACAGCCCGGGCGATCCCAGGATCTTGCGCCAGGTCTCCTCGCGCGACTGCGGGACGCCTCCGAGGAAGCGGACGACCTCGGGGTCGGTCATCGACGCCCATTGCGCGTCGAGATCCGAAGCGCGGAAGCCGCGGAGGCGGAGACGGGGTGTTTCGAGGACGGGCGCGATTCCCGTCATCCCGGCGAAAGCCGGGACCTCAGGTCGAGAGGTCACGGTGGGTCTCCCCGAGGTCCCGGCTTCCGCCGGGATGACGAAAGCTTATTTCTTGCCGAGGGTCAGCCCGCCGAAGCGCTTGTTGAAGCGGGCGACCTGGCCGCCGGAATCGACCATCTTGCCATGGCCGCCGGTCCAGGCGGGGTGCACCTTGGGGTCGATGTCGAGGGTCAGCGTGTCGCCCTCCTTGCCCCAGGTGGAGCGCGTGTCGAACGTGGTGCCGTCCGTCATCTGCACCTTGATCATATGGTAATCGGGATGGGCGCCGTTCTTCATGTCGTCGATTTCCTTGAAATGTGGCTGGTTCCGACCAGCCTCGATCGAAGTCGTGCGGCCCTGTAGCCAAAGGGCCGGAATTTGGCAAGTTTGCCATGGGGGTTGCGCGGGAATGAAGCGGTAACCTACAGCATGCCCAGCGAAGGTGCCCTTCACGCCGTACACGCGGCGGGGGAAGGGTGAAAAGGGAAGCCGGCGAAAATCCGGCGCTGTGCCCGCAACTGTGATCGGCCCGAGCCGAGAGTCAGGAACCTGCCCTCGCCGTCGTCCGCACCCGGCCGGGACCAGCCGATCGTGCGTGGCGCCGGGGGCGAGCTCCGCCCGCGGTTCCTCCGAGACGACATGTGTCGTTGCAAGGAGGATCCGAATGAATCTCACCCTGTATCTCGCTGCCGCCGCGTCGGGCGCCGCGGCGCCGCCGCCCGACGAGACCATCGTCGTCACCGGCGGACTCGAGCCGGCCCGCCACTCGGTCGAATACGTGCCCGCGATCAAGACGGAGCGGAACGACAATCCCGGGATCGCCGCGCCGATGATAAGCGACGTCCTGCGCCTCACGCCCAGCCTGTCGGTCGCGGTCTCCGGTCCTCGCGGTACCCAGACCCAGGTCCGGCTGCGCGGCGCCGAGGCCAATCACACCCTCCTGTTCGTCGACGGCATCCGCTTCAACGATCCCGCAGCGGGTAACGAAGCCCGATTCGAGCTTCTGACGGTCGACGGGATCGACCGGATCGACATCATGCGAGGACCTTCTTCGGCCTTCTTCGGATCCGAGGCGATCGGCGGTGTCGTCAGCGTCCACACCAACCAGCCTCATTGGGACCGGAGCGTGGAAGCGCTCGCCGAATATGGCGGGCTCGACAGCGGCCGATTGTCGGCGAGCGCTGCCGGGAAGGCCGGCAGGCTCGATCTCGGAGCCACGGCCGCCTGGCTGGGGAGCGAGGGAATGGATTCCTCCGGGTCCGGCGGTGACAAAGACGGCTTCGAGAACCGATCCGCCAGCTTCAAGGCCGTCCTGCGCCCGTCGGACGGGATCGAATTCGGCGCGGTCGGTCGCTGGATCGAAGCGGTCAGCGAATATGACGGCCTCGATCCCCTCACCTTCCGGCGGGCGGACACCCTGGACGAGACCCGCAACCGGATCGCCGCAGGCCGGCTCTGGGGCCAATTCGAACGCGGAGGCTGGACCGCGATGCTGGATTCGAGCCTCCTCGCCAGCGCCAACCGCAACCGCCTCGACGACGCGCCGCTGAATCGGACGTTCGGGCGCCGGTTCACCGCCCGAGCCCTGCTGCAGCGGACCCTGGGCGGGCATGAGCTGGCCTTCGCCCTCGATCATCACGCCGAGGATTTCCGGGCGCGCGACCAGCTGTTTTTCGGAGGCACCGACCAGGATCGCTCGCGAAGCCTGATCGCGGCCACGGGCGAGTGGCGCGCGGAGTGGAGCGAGGCTGTGACCACCGATCTGGCGATCCGCCACGACCGCTTCAGCGCCTTTGCCGACGCGACGACTCTGCATGCGGGGGCGAGCGTCCGGCCGGCAGCCGATTGGCGCCTGATCGCGGGCTATGCCGAAGGGATCGCCCAGCCGACCTTCTACGACCTCTTCGGCTTTTTCCCCGGCTCGTTCACCGGCAACCCGGCGCTGCGCCCGGAGCGGTCGAGGAACTGGCATGCGGGGGCCCGGTGGCGCGAGCAGAAGCGGCTGTCTCTCGGTCTGAGCGTCTTCAGCGCCCGCCTCGACGACGAGATCGTGGACGTCTTCGATCCAGTCACCTTCCGCTCCACTGCCGCCAACGCCAGCGGGACGAGCCGCCGACGCGGCATCGAGGCCGAGGGGGAGTGGAAGCTGGCCAAGGCGGCGCGCTTCAACTTCAACTACACCTGGCTCGATGCCGGGGAGCGGCAGGTCGCGGGCGGGCTCGAGCTGCGCGAGATCCGCCGTCCGAGGCACAGCTTCAATCTCGCCGGCCGAGGCCAGTCGGGGCCGTTCAGCTGGGGAGCCAGCCTCGCTTATGTCGGGAAGCGTCGAGATACGGATTTCGACGTCTTTCCGGCCCGGGCGGTGACCCTCGACGATTATGCGCTCGTCGGGCTGCGCGCCGCCTGGCAAATCTCGCCGGTGCTGGAAGCCTATGTGCGGGCCGAGAACGCCTTCGCCGCACGCTATCAGGATGTCGTCGGCTACCGGACCCCGGGGAGGACGGCCTATGCGGGCCTTCGCTTTCGCTTCCGCGATTAGCGTCGCAACCGCGCTCGCCGGAACGGCGGAGGCGGGGCCGAGGCGGGTCGCCTCGCTGAACCTGTGCACGGACGAGCTTTTGCTCATGCTCGGCGACCCGGCGCAGATCGTCTCGGTCACCTTTCTCGGCCAGCAGCCGGCCGAGACCACGCTCTGGCGGCAGGCCCGGCGCTACCGGCGCAACGACGGCAGCCTGGTTTCGGTCGCCGGTCTCAGGCCGGACCTGGTGCTGACCATGGGCGGCGGCGCCCGCGACCGGGGGCGGATAGCTCGGCGGCTCGGCATCGCGGTGCTCGACCTGCCCTATCCGCAGTCGCTGGCCGACATCGAGCGATCGGTCCGTTCGGTCTCCGCCGCCCTCGGACGCCCCGCGAGGGGCGCCGCCGTGCTGGCGCGGATGGAGGGGCTCAGGCGCAGCCGGCCGGCGCGGACGGCCGACACGATCTGGCTGGGCGGCGGCGGTCGCACCGTCGCGGCCGGAAGCCTGGCGGCGCAGTGGATGGCGCTGGCCGGCTTTCGCCAGCGCGCCGTCACCGGCGACCGGGTGTCGCTGGAGCAATTGCTTCTCCGTCCGCCCGCCGTGATCCTGCGCAGCGACTATCGCCAGGGCCAATATTCGGGCGAGCAACGGTGGCTGTCGCACCCGCTGGCGCGGCGTGTTCGAGGCGCCCGGACCCTCGCCACCGACGGCCGGGCCTGGACCTGCATGGGCCCGCTCCTCGCCGGTGAGATCGCGCGGTTGAAGGGTGCGGCGCGGTGAGGCCCCTCCCCTTCGCCCTGCTCGGATTCACCTTGGCTACCGCCTTCGCGGCGTCGCTCGCTGTTCCCTGGACTCCGCTCGCCTCATTGCTCGGGGAGGACCGGCCGCTCGCTTTCGCCCTGCTGTGGGAGCTTCGGCTGCCCCGCGCAGCGCTCGCTCTGGCCTATGGGGCGATGCTGGGAGCGTCGGGGGCGGCGATCCAGGGCCTGTTCGCCAATCCGCTCGCCTCGCCCGACCTCACCGGGACGACCAGCGGCGCCGCCCTCGGCGCCGTCGTCACCGCCTATCTGTTCGGCTTCTCGGCGCCGCTGGCGCTCGCCTCGGGCGCGGTCGGCGGAGCCCTCGGCGCCCTGCTGCTGCTGCTGGCGCTGGCAGGACCCCGCGCCGAGACCGCGACCCTGCTCCTGGCGGGCCTCGCGATCAGCGCCCTTGCCGGGGCGCTCACCACCCTCGCCCTGGCCCTCGCCCCGTCCCCCTTCGCCTTCTACGACGCTTATGAATGGCTGATGGGCTCGCTGGTCGACCGGAGCCTGGAGCAGGCGGCCTTCGCGGCCGCGCCGGCGATCGTCGCCATCGCGCTGTTGCTCCGGCTGCGCCGCCCCCTCGACAGCCTCACGCTCGGCGAGGAGGTCGCGCAGTCGTTCGGGCACGACGTCCGGCGCCTCCGGATCGAGATCGTCTGCCTTACCGCTTTCGGAGTCGGCGCCTGCGTCGCGATCTGCGGAGCGATCGGTTTCGTGGGTCTGGTCGCGCCGATCTTCGCCCGCCGACTGACCGGCGGCCATCCCGGCCGGGCGATCGCCCCGGCGGCGCTGATCGGAGGCCTTCTGCTTCTCGCCGCCGACCTCGTGGTGCGAAGCGCGCCGCTCGGGCGGACCCTTCCGATCGGAGTCGTGACCGCCTTGCTCGGAGCGCCCTTCTTCCTTTGGCTGGTCGCTCACATGCGGTGGAGGCTGGAGCGATGACGGCGTTGCTGGCGGCGGAAAAAGTGGGGCTGGCGGGCCGGCTCGAGCCCGCGGACTTCCGCATGGAAGCGCCGCAGCTGGTCTGCCTCGTCGGTCCCAACGGAAGCGGCAAGACCAGCTTCCTGCACGCGCTGGCGCGCATCGCCCGGCCGTCCGGAGAGGTGAGGATCGACGGCCGGCGGCCCGACGACATGGCCCCGGCCGAGCGCCGCCGGCTTCTCGCCTACCTTCCCGCCTCTCGCGAGGTCGCCTGGCCGCTCGCCGCTCGGGACGTGATCAAGCTCGGCGCGGACGAGGCTGAGACGGCTCAGGCGATGGCGGCGCTCGATCTGGGCCCATTCGCCGGCCGCCGGGTCGACCGCCTCTCGACCGGCGAGCGCAGCCGGGTGCTGATCGCCCGCGCGCTGGCGCCGCGGCCCCGGCTGCTTCTGCTCGACGAGCCCGTCGCCAACCTCGATCCGCTCTGGCAGCTCCGCCTGATGGAGCGGCTGCGCGACGCCGTCCGGGACGGCCAGGGCGCGATCGTGGCGATGCACGACCTCGATCTTGCCGGACGCTATGCGGACCGGCTCGTGCTCATGGAGAATGGCGCGATCGTCGCCGACGGGGAGCCGGGCGCGATGCTCGGCTCGGCGCGGCTGGAGGCGGTGTTCGGGATCAGGCGGGTCGAGGGCGAGTGGCAGCCCCTATCCTTCCCAGCGCCAGATGGGGAGGGGGACCACCCGAAGGGTGGTGGAGGGGTCGCCGGCTCGATGTAGGATGTTCGTTCGGCAAGCCTCGGTTCGGCCCCTTCTACCCCTCCACCATGCTTCGCATGGTCCCCCTCCCCACCGCTTCGCGGCAGGGAGGACGAGTTACGCCGGTGGATCGGCGATCATCGCGGTGAAATTGGTCTCGGCGGCGACCTTGCCGTCGACCAGGACCTTGCCGGCGAACTTGCAGACGCTGCCGCGGTCCTGGACCAGCTCGACCTCGATCCTGAGAAGCACGCCCGGCTCGACCGGGCGGCGGAACTTGGCGCTGTCGATGGCCATGAAATAGACGAGCTTGCCGGTGCCGGCGAGACCCAGCGATTCGACCGCGAGCACGCCGGAGGCCTGCGCCATTGCTTCGACGAGAAGCACTCCGGGCATGATCGGCCGGCCGGGGAAATGGCCCTGGAAGAAGGGCTCGTTGATCGTCACCGCCTTGATGGCGACGATCCGCTTCTTCGGGACCAGCTCCTCGACACGGTCGATGAGCAGGAAGGGGTAGCGATGCGGCAGGGCCGCCATCACCCGCCTTATATCGAGCGGGCCGATGGCGGCTTCTGCCGGTTCGGAGCTCACCGGCCCTGAGGCTGGGGCTGAGCGGGCTGCTGGCCCTGCGGCAACGGAGTGACGCTGACCGAAGGCAGAGCCGCGTTGAGTGCGGTGAGGACGTCGGCGGTGACGTCAAGCGCGCCGGCGCGGGCCAGGGTCGCATTGACGTCGAGCGCGACGTTGGCGCCGCGCGCGTTCATCACCTGGGTGATGACCGGGTTCAGCCGGACATTGATCTGGCGCAGGACGTTCTGCTGGGTCGACTGGATGTTCTGCTCGAGCCGGGCGATCTCCTGCTGCGCGGTCGTCTGCTTCTGCTGGAACTGCTGCACCCGGGTATTGAGCGCGGTCTCGGCGGCGGCGCGGGCCGCGCCGCTCTGGTTGCGAAGCGCGGCGCCGGCCTGCTCGATCGACGAGGCTTCGGTCTGGAGCGGCTGGCCGAGCTGGGTCGCGCGGGTGCGCGCCGAGGTGACCATACCCTGGAGCTGGGTCTGGGCGGCCCTGCAGGCGGTGCATTCGCGGTAGACGCGGTCGGTGTCGACGACGACGATGACGGCGGCGGGGGCGCGCTGCGCCTGCGCAACGCCCGGCAAGGCGAGCGAGAGGGCGGCGATGGCCGCTCCGAAAGCGAGTTTGTTCATCAGAATGCGGTTCCTACGTTGAAAGTGATCAGCTTGGTGTCATCCCCGTCGGCCTTGGTAAGCGCTTTGGCTATATCGATCCTGAACGGGCCGAACGGCGAGTTCCAGTTGACGCCGAAGCCGACCGAGATACGGGGTTTGGCGGTATCGCCGAGATAGACCTCGTTGAACGCCGGGATGCCCGAGACCAGGGTAGTGCCCGCCGCGCAGGTCCCGGCCTCCGGGCGCGGAGTGGAGTTGCCGGCCGAATCGAAGCAGCGGTCCTTGGTGAGCGGATTGCCCGGAAGGATCGGGTTGGTCTGTGGATCCCTGAGGCCGAAAAGGGCGCCGACGTCGACGAAGACCGACGGCCGGAGGCCCATTTCCTTAAAGCTTGCGCTGAGCGGAATTTCGAGCTCGGCGCGACCGACATAATAAGCGCGGCCGCCGAGCGCGTCGTCGACGATCTGCTTGCGGTCGGTGACGGGGTTGCCGTCGGCGTCGAACGGGATTCGCTGCACCCTCGGGCCGACGCCTCGAATGTCGAAGCCGCGGATTTGCGGCTCGCCCAGGAAGAAGCGGTCGACGAGGCGCACCGGATCCTGGTCTGGGCCGGGATTGTTCTCGAAGCTGTGGATATAGCCGGCCTCGCCCGTGAGCGAGAAGATCAGGCCGCCGCCGAGCGGCCAGAATTTGGCGGCATTGGCGCGGGTACGCAGATATTTGACGTCGCCGCCGAGGCCGGCGAAATCCTGGTTGATCGTGAAGCGATGGCCGCGCGTCGCCCTCAGGCGGTTGTCGGTGGCATCGTAGAGCAGGGAATAGCCGATCGACGAGGTCGTCCGCTTGCCGATCGCGTCGCACAAATAGCGGCCGACCCGGAGCGGGTCGCAGAAGGCCGGCAACGGCCCTGCGCCGTCCGGATCCGTGAAAAAGGTCGATTGGTCGAGCGTGACGTTGTCGAAGTTGAGGCCGTATCGCACGCCCAGCTGCATATATTCAGTCAGCGGCATTCCGCCGCGAAGCCCGCCGCCGGTGCTGACCTGCTTGTAGGTCGTGTTGCGGTTGTTGTTGACGAAGTTGAAGCTCGAATAGTCGCGGCGGAACAGGTCGAAGCCGAGCGCGAAGTTGCGATCGAACACATAAGGCTCGGTGAAGCCAAGCTCGACCGACTTCGAGTAGCTCGAATAATTGACCGAGGCGCGAAGGGTCTGAGCCATGCCGCGGAAGTTGCGCTGCTCGATCGACAGGTTGAGCAGGAAGCGCTCGAGGCTCGAGAAACCCGCCGACAGCTGGAGCTGGCCGGTGGCCTTCTCCTCGAGGGCGGTCGAGAGGATGACCCGGTCCGAGGCCGAACCCTGGGTCTGCTCGATCTCGAGATTTTCCTGGAAGAAGCCGAGCGACTGGATCCGGTCGCGCGAGCGCTTCACCCGGACGGAGTTGAACGGATCGCCTTCGGCAAGCCGGAACTCGCGGCGGATGACCTTGTCGCGGGTGAGCGTGTTGCCGTTGACGTCGATGCGCTCGACGTAGACGCGCGGCGTTTCGGCGACGTTGAACGTCACCGACATCGTCTTGGCGTCCTTGTCGCGGCTGTAATTGGGCTGCACGTCCGCGAAAGCGTAGCCGAACAGGCCCGCGCTCTCGTTGAGGGACGTGATCGTGTCCTCGACGAGCTTGGCATTGTACCAGTCGCCGCCCTTCATCGGGAGCAGCCTGGTGAGGCCCTCGCCGCTGAAGTCGCGGATCGCGCTCTCGACCTTGACGTCGCCGAACTTGTAGCGCTCGCCTTCCTCGACGACGTAGGTGATGATGAAGTCGCGCCGGTCCGAGGTCAGCTCGGCGACCGCCGAGACCACCCGGAAATCGGCATAGCCGTTGGTCAGGTAGAACATCCTGAGCTTCTGCTGGTCGAAGGCCAGCCGGTCCGGATCGTAGACGTC
>DASVVM010000002.1:0-48756 GCA_036386555.1 Allosphingosinicella sp. | reverse complement strand
AAGGCGGGCGCGGACGCGGCTGCGGTCGCGCAGCACGAGATCGACGCTGTTGCGACCGAGCTGGGTGGCGCCGAGTACGGCGCGCGCCTGGACGCAGCGCGGCCCGCGCCCCTCGCGCCAGTGGACCAGCGCAGCGCCGCCCGGTGCGGCCGCGCGCGGCGAGCGCGGCAGCCGCAGGATGATCTGCTGGCGCACCGTGACCTGAGCGAACTGCAGCCCGCGCGCCTCCGCTTGGCCGTCGGCGGCGCCGAAAGCGAGCATCAGCAGCGCGGTCGCGCTGGTCAGGATCATTGCCCGGGCTCCATAGGGTCAGCCTTCCGAGGCCGCGCTTGAACATGCGATTAATTTGCGCGGCGCGCCACCGCCCTCTAGGCTCGCGAGGGCCGATGCCGAACCCGCCCTCTTTGGACCTTCTCGACAGGCTGCGCGCGCTGCTGGGGCCGAAGGGCTTCACCGCCGAGGCCGAGGCGATGGAGCCCTGGCTGGTCGACTGGCGCGGCCGCTACCGCGGCTCTGCCGCCGCGATGCTCTCTCCCGGCACGAGCGCGGAGGCGGCCGCGATCGTCCGGCTTTGCGCGGACGAGGGCGTTGCCCTGGTGCCGCAGGGCGGGAATACCTCGATGGTCGCGGGCGCGACTCCGGATTCGAGCGGCGCCTCGCTGCTCCTCTCGCTGCGCCGGCTGAATCGCATTCGCGAGGTCGACCCGGCGGCGAACGTCGCCGTTTGCGAGGCGGGGGTGATCCTCGCCGACCTCCATGCCGCGGCGGCGGCGGCGAACCGGCGCTTTCCTCTGTCGCTCGGAGCCAAGGGGTCGGCGACGATCGGCGGCCTCGTCTCGACCAATGCCGGCGGCACCCAGGTGCTTCGCTTCGGCACCATGCGCGGCCTCGTCCTAGGCATCGAGGCGGTGCTTCCCGACGGCTCGATCCACAGCGCGCTCGCGCCGCTGCGCAAGGACAATCGCGGCTACGATCTGAAGCAGCTGCTGATCGGGGCGGAGGGCACGCTGGGCGTGGTGACGGCCGCGAGCCTTCGGCTGGTCCCGATGCCCGGCTCGACCGCCATAGCCTGGGCGGGCCTGGCCTCGCCCCAAGCGGCCCTCGCCCTGCTCCGCCGCCTCGAGGGAGCGCTCGGCGAGTCGGTGGAAAGCTTCGAGCTGGTGCCGGACGAGGCGCTTCGGCTCGTCCTCGCCCATGTCGAGGGGACCCGCGCACCGCTCGCCGGGGCTGCGCCCTGGAACGTGCTGATCGAGGCGACGGCCCCGACGAGCGCGCGCGACGCCCGGGAAGCGCTCGAGGAGGCGCTCGGCGCCGCGCTCGAGGCAGGGCTGATCGGCGACGCCGTGATCGCCGCAAGCGAGGCCCAGGGAGCGGCGCTGTGGCGGCTTCGGGAGACCATCTCGGAGGCCGAACGGCACCAGGGTCCGGCGGCCAAGCACGACGTCTCGGTGCCTGTCTCGGCCATGCCGGAATTCATCGAAGCGGCGGGCGACAAGGTCATGGCCCGCTTCCCCGGTACCCGGGTCGTCGCCTTCGGCCATCTCGGCGACGGCAACGTTCATTTCAACGTCCTGGCCCCGGCCGGGGAGGGCGGCGAGCGGTGGCTGGAGGAGCGGGCCGACGAGGTCAGCGCCTTCGTCCACGACCTCGTCGGGGAGCGAGGCGGCTCGATCTCCGCTGAGCATGGCATCGGCCAAATGAAGCGTCTCGAACTCGTCCGGACGCTTCCGCCGGCGAGGCTCGCCGTCCTTCAGGCATTGAAGCGGACGCTCGATCCCGCCGGGATCATGAATCCGGGGAAACTGCTTGCGTGACCGGCTCTTGCGCCGGCGGCGGAGTGAATACGCGCGGCGCGAAGCGGACGAAGAGGAGGAGCAAGGTCGGCAGCAGCATTGTATTCCACAAATCGTGGAGGCCGGCGTCAAGCTCCCATTGCTCGGCGAGACCGTCTGCGTAAGTGTCGAGCCATTCGTTGCCGACCGCGAAAGCCAGGACGGCGATCCAGGGCAGCCAGTGGGAGACCCGCCTGCGCACGAGCAGCGCGGCGCCGACCTGGACCAGCAGCGCCGCATAGATGTGAAGCGCATCCCGATCGAGTTCCGTCCAGACCGCGATCGTCTCCTTCACCTCTTGCCAGTCCAACCTGCCTGCTCCATCGATTCCGGCGATCCGTCCGAACGTCCTTGGCGGATCGGCTCCCGAATGGCCATAGGAAGCCAAGCGGCCGGTCGGGCAGGGACGTTCAGTCCGCAGTTGACTCGACGAAACAGCTAACCGATTGCGTGGCGGTTACATTTTTGGGGAAGCAGCCGGAAACGGCGCCGAGCAGCCATCGTAACGGCTTGTCGGAACGGGGGTATTGGTGTCGATTACCGCTATGGCCAGGAGAATCGGCGGCTACGCCATGGCCAGAATAGTCGCCGGCCTCCTGCTTTATCTTACGCTGGTGTCGTTGGTCTATGCGCTCGACAAGAAAGATTATGAGCAATTCTCTACCGCATACGCGGCCAGCCAAGTAATCGGCACCCTGATCTTCGGGTGGATTTACGCGATCATCCCGCAAAGGGTCGCGGGGCTTGGCTTCGACGACCAGATCCGGCGGCAGACCGAGCTGACCGGGGCCTTTGCCTGGATGTGCCTGGTGGCCGTTGCAGCCCTTTGCGCGGCCTACCTCTTCGGCGCGCTGGACATAAGCTTCGCCCTCCTCGCGGCGGTCGCGGCGATGGTCATCGCAGGCAGCGCCAGCGAGCAGGCCGTGACGCTCGCCAACGCAAAGGAGCGGCCGCGCATCTACCTGCTCGCCAGCGCGGCCCGCTCGGCCGCCGGGCTGGTTCTCGCCCTGTTGCTTGGAGTGGCCCTCGATTTCGGGGCACCTGGCGTGCTTCTCGGACTGGCCATCGCATCGCTCCTCACCGTCGGCCTCGCCTCGAAGCCACTCCATCTCGCCGCGGGCGGGCTCCAGCCGATCCGCCTTGGCCAGCTCGGGGCTCTGCTGGCGACGGGCATACCGGCGATCATCGCATTCGCCGTCTACCCCCTCGCCATGTCGATCAACCGGCTGGTGGTCGCCCAGACCTGCTCGCTCGAAGCGGCGGCCGCCCTCGGCGCGGTCAACGACATGGTGGCCGGACCCGCCATGCTGGTCTTCGCCGCGATCAACCTTGCGATCATGCCCGCGGTCTACGGGGCCGCCAATCGAAACGATCATCGCGATTTCGCACGCAGGGTGATGGGGGCGATCGGGCTGCAGATCGCGCTGATCGTCGCGGGCGCTATCTTCTTCCTTCTTTTCGGGGGCTTGATCGGCGGAGTGTTGCGGGCCAGCAGCCTGTCGCCGCTGGCGGCGGACATGGTCCCCTACGTCGGCATGGCCGTCCTCTTCTTCGTGCTCATCAACACCGCGGCCGGCATCGCCCTGGCGCGCAGGCGGATCGGCATTGCGGCCCTGTTCGGATTTCTGGTGGTCGCCGGCTCGGTAGCCCTGGTCCTGGGAGAAGATTGCGATCTCATCGGAATCTCCAAGGCGTTCGCGATGCTGATGGCCGGGGCGGCGATCGTCAGCCTTCTGTTCGTCGTGGGACTGACCAGGCTGCCGCCCGGCGCGGACGATACGCCGCCTCCCGAGGCGGGCCTGCCGCTCTCCGCCCCGTGACGATGGTCCGGGAGGAACGGGGCTGAGCGTGCCGGCGCCGCGATTCACGGTCACCGGCGTCCTTCGGTTGCTCCGGACGCAGCACTGCCTTGGACTGTCGGCGTCAGTCCGCTAGGCGCGCAGGGTGACAAGTGGAAGCTGGAGCGGAATGAACATCAAGGTCGCTGTTATCACCGACGGCGGGACCGTGCCGCGCTTCGCCCTCGACGCGCTGAACGCCTTGGCCGGGTGTGAGGCGGTGACCGTCTTTGCGTGCACCAATTCGTGTTTCGCCCGGAAGCCGATCAAGCATGGCGCCTATTATCTCCTCAATCTGCTCGCTCTTCGAAACCAGTGGACCCGCGCCGTGCCTTTGGCTTCCGGAACCAAGCGTATCGAGCGGATCGTCGAATTCGAATCGGATTATGAGGGCGCCTGGCAGAGCCTGCCGGAAACGGTGATCGAGCAGATCCGCGACGGTGGCTTCGAAATCGTCGTCAAGCTCGGCATGGGCCTGCTTCGAATCCCTCCGCCGGACCGCCTGCCGGTGCCGATCCTGTCCTGGCATCATGGCGACCCGGACCTCTATCGCGGGCGCCCGGCCGGCTTCTGGGAGATGGTCGAGGGCCGCTGCGTCCTGGGGCAGATCATCCAGGTGCTGGGCAACCGGCTCGACGGGGGGAAGGTCGTCGCCTTCGCCGAGACTCGAATCCTTCCTTACTCCTATCGCGGCACGATGGTGGAGGCCTTCCGCCATTCCAGACTGCTGATCAACGAAGCGGTGCGCAACGCGATCGCCGGCACCTATCTGCCCAAGCCCTGCACCGGGAAGAACTACCGGCTCCCCTCCAATGCCACAGTAGCCGCTTTCGTTCTCCGAATGGCGTGGCAAGGCGTGAAGCGGATCTCCTACGCCGTCACGCTCGAGAAGAAATGGAAGGTTTCGGTGGCCCGCTGCGACTCCGATGGGCTGACCCCGCTGGTGCAGGGCGCTTCTTTCCCGCGACCGGACGAATGGCAGACCATCCCCACCGGAAGCCGTTACGCTTTTTATGCCGATCCCTTCTTCAGCGAAAAGCCGGAGGGCCTGCTGGTGGAGGCCCTGAGCCGAAGGTCGGGCCTGGGTGAGATCGTGCTCATCGAAGGCGATCGTCACCGCGCGATCTCCGACGGCGGAGGCCATTATTCCTACCCCTCGACGATCCAGATCGGCGGCCGGCAGCTGGTCTTGCCCGAAACAGGGCTCTGGTCCCCCACCCGGCTCTACGAAGTGGCCGACGGCAAGCTGGCGGAGGTCGGGACCCTGAAAGTGGCCGGGGCTCCCCGAATCGTCGATCCGACCCTGGTCGAGCATGAGGGGCGCTTCTACCTGTTCGGCAGCCCGCAAGCCGATGGCACCAACATCCTCAATCTGTGGACGGCAGCCGGCATCGACGACGAGTTCGAGCCGCACCCGGCAAACCCGCTTCGGATTTCGCCGATAGGGGCTCGAATGGCGGGCGGACTGATCCGGGTGGGCGGGCGTCTGATCCGGTTCGGCCAGTGCTTCGAGCGATCCTACGGCGACGGCATCGTCGCGTTCGAGATCGAAGCGATGACCAGCGACACTTATCGCGAGAAAAGCATCGGCGAGATAAGGTTTCGCGATCGAACCGGTCCGCATACGCTCAACTTCAGGGACGGCGAACTCGTTTTCGACTGGTACCGGCACGGGCTCGATCCCCTGGTCGGCCTGCGCCGCACGGTCGGCCGGCTCAGGAGTCTTTCGCGAGGCCCAGCGCCAGAGCCCTAGGCTGAATCGACATTCGGCATAGGTTGGTCCCCCTCCCCTGCAGATGCAGGGGTGGAATTAGGCGCCGCGCTCGCGGAAATCAGCGAAAGACCGGTGCCCAGCGGTCGAGGCCGATGGCCGCCACGATCGTCTCGTTGATCGCGGCTACGTCGAAGTTGCGCTCGGCGATGCGGCGGCTTTGCGCGCCCATGACCGCAATCAGCCCTGGGTCCTCGACGAAACGGATCATAGCCTCGGCGAGAGCCCGGCTGTCCCGCACGGGCACGAGGAACCCGTTCACCCCCTCTTCGACCGTGTCGCGGCACCCGGGGACGTCGGTGGTGATGATCGGCCGGGCCATCGCCATCGCCTCCTGAGTGCTGATCGGCTTGCCCTCGCGATAGGACGGCAGGACGTAGACGCTGCTCATGGCGATCGCCGGCCTGACGTCGGCTATCTCGCCCTTCCACTCCAGAACCCCTTCCCGGACCCAGCCCTCGACCACATCCGGGCTGAGTGCGCCGGGATTGGGATCCGCTCCGCCGACGAGATGGAATTCGACCTCCGGATGGCGCTCCCGGACGATCCGGGCGGCCTCGGCGAACTCGAACAGCCCTTTCTCCCGAAGCAGGCGGGCGATGAGAAGGAAGCGTATCGGGGACGTCACCGGCGGGGCCGGCGAAAACCGGTCCAGGTCGATTCCCTCGCTCGGCAGGAGCACCACCTTGTCCTCGGCGACGCGGCCGGCGCTCAGGAAAGAGTCCCGGTCGTCCCGGTTGAGGAAGAAGACCCGGTCGCACAGCGACAGCGCGAGGCGGTAGAGGCTCGAGACGGCGAAGCGCAGCGCCTTGCGCCGCCAGTTGTCGCGCAGCCCGCTGTCGGTGAATATGTAGCCGAGCCCCGCGATCAGGGCGAAGCGGCGCGGGACCCGGGCGAGGGTGGCGGCGATGGAGCCGTAGATGACGGGTTTGATGAAATAACCCACCACCGCATCCGGAGACAGTCGACGAAAAAGCCTCGCGAGGCGCACCGTGTCGCGTAAATCGCGCAAAGGCGACAGACCCGTCCGCTCGAGCGTGATATCCATCGGCTCGGCGCCGAGGCCTCGGACGCGTTCGCGCCCGGACGGGTCGAAGTCGGGCGCGAGCGCGATGACCCTCAGGCCGCGGCCAGCCAGCTTGCGCATGAACTCGCCCCGGAACACCACCAGCGAAAGGGAGCTGCTCGAGAGCAGCACGATCGTCTTGCCGGTCCCGGGGGCGGGGGAGTTCTCGACGGTGGACTGGGCTTGCCGGACAGCAATCATTCGGCTCCCATAGCGACCCGATCCGTCCCCGTCCCGGCCCAATCCATCGTCCCGATCCACGCCTGAGCGGCGGGTTGAAACAAAAGGAGGTTCGAGCTAGGGCGTAGGCCCGGCTCTTCCAAGGTGCTTCAAGTGTTGCTGACTGTCGTGAATCTGCCTGCGGATGCAGGTCCAAACGTCGTTGCTGCCGCCGTTCGCGACGCCTGGTCCGATTGCAAGGTAGTCCACATCCGTCGCCCCATGCCCTCTTCCGACGTTCGCGCCTCTGACGTTCGCGACTTCTACGCGGCCTTTTTCGAGCATATCGGATCGCCGCTGCCCTATGCCGAAGACGCCACAGTCGGCGATCGGGACGTGCAGCGTACCGGCGGCTACTGGATGGAGGTTCGCTACGATCCGACAATACCGGACGCCTACCGGCATTCCGCGAACGCACAGCCGCTTCACACCGATCTCTCCTACATCCCCGTTCGAGGCGCTACCGGCTTCCTCGCCTGCGTCGCGATGCCGGAGGAAGGGGGAGCCACGACGTTCATCGACGCGGAGGATGTCGTCGCAGCGCTTCGGGAGGAGGATCCCGAGCTGCTCGAGGAGCTGGAGCGAACATCACTTCCGCACGCACGCTCGGGCGACCGGCGTGTGGAGAATGTGATCCGCTACGATGCGGAAAGACCGCTGCTCAACTGGAATTATTATTGCGTCGATCCGAGCGTCGACTCACGCGCGCACGACATGCGTGATCGGTTCTTCGAGTTTCTGCGCCGGAGCCGCCTCATCGCGGACCGCACAGCCCGAGTGAAGATGGCTCCCGGGGACGCCGTGCTCTGGAAGGACGAGGAGGTTCTCCACGGCCGGGACTCCTTCAATGCCAACGTTCCTTCCGAGCGCTACCTGTGGAAGAGCGCATTGCTGATCGACGCGTGAGGCCCGCTCCGGGCCCGTTAGGCGGCGCTCATCTCTCGCAGTTCTGCCTCGGAACCATGCGGCTCAACCGCGCCGGCGACGTGGCCGGGGCGGCGCGCATCATCGATCATGCTCTCGAGCTGGGGATCACGAGCTTCCATTGCTCCTCCGAGTACGAGACTTTTCCGCTGTTCGCGCAGGCGTGGAGTCGGCGGCAGAACCCAGCCGCGGGCTCCATCATAGCAAAGGTCGGCGTTCCCCACTTCGGCGAGCCCCGCTTCTGCGCCAGGACCTTTCGGGAGAAGATCGATAGCTATCTGAAGATCCTGTCGATCGAGCGGCTGGAGGTGGTGCAATGGCTCCTGCGCTATGACCTCAGCGAAGAGACAGCCCGGCAGCGCATTCTGGCCGAGAGCGAGGAGGAGATTTCCGCCCTGGTCGCCGATCTGAGAAAGGCCGGCAAGATCGCCGCTCTCGTCAGCTTCCCCTATACGCAAGGTATCGCGGAAGCCGTTCTCCGGATGGATTTCTGCGACGGACTGGCGGTGTACGTGAACCCTCTCGAGCGCGAGATGGATGCGGCGATCCAGTCCGCGGCGGCGCTCGGCAAGGGGGTTGTCGCGATCCGCCCCTATGCGGCCGGGCGCATCTTTTCAGAGACGGAACTGGCCCCGTCGGATGCCCTCGACCATGTCTTCAGCTTTCCGGCCGTCGTATCCGCCGTGGTGAGCGCATCGAGCACGGAGCATCTCGACCTTCTCCGGCAGTATGAGTCGTCGCATCCGCTGAACGGCCGGCACGATGTCTCCATATGACCGCGGCGGAAAGCGCCTGATCGATCTTGCCGTCGCGAGCGCGGCGTTGCTCGTCCTTTCTCCGCTTCTTGCGCTGCTCGCCCTTCTCGTGGCGGTGAAGCTGGGGCGCCCGGTGCTGTTCTACCAGGAGCGCACCGGCTGGAAACGGCGGCCGTTCCGGATCGTGAAGTTCCGGTCCATGCTCGACGAACGCGACGCGGCCGGCAACGTCCTCCCGGAAGAGGCGCGGCTGACCCCGTTCGGTGCGCGCCTCCGCGCCTGGTCGCTCGATGAACTTCCGAGCCTCTGGAATATCCTGAAAGGCGAGATGAGCATCGTCGGACCCCGCCCTTTCATGCACCAGTATGACCGCCTGTATACGGAAACCCAGGCGCGCAGGTTCGAGGTACGTCCCGGCATCACCGGATGGGCCCAGATAAACGGGCGTAACGCGATCAGCTGGCTGGACAAGTTTGCCTATGACGTCTGGTATGTCGACAATCGCAGCTTCCTTCTCGATTTGCGGATCATTTTTGCGACGGTGCTCGGCGTGTTGACGAGGCGGGGGATCAATTCCGCCGATGCCGCGACGATGCCCCTGTTCCAGGGCGAGCCGGACCAGGGCCATTCGACCGGGCCGGCTCCGCCGGCGAAGGATTGATAGGCCCCCGCACCGGGGCGCTGCCGATTGCGGGTCCGCCGCGGGCAAGAGGCACCAAGCGGCCCGGTCATTTTTTCGTCATTCCGGCGAAGGCCGGAATCCATGAACGCGGTCGGTCGAGAATCTGATGCGGCGGTGTTCATGGATCCCGGGTCAAGCCCGGGATGACGGCCCAAGCACCTCTTCCCTGCCCCAACGGCCTTACGCGCTGGCGCGCGCCAGATCCCGATTTTCCAATCGTCCCTGATCCGGCGCGATCAGCTTTCTCAGGCCCGAGCGCACGGCAGAAGCGTCGCAATTTGCGATCGCCTCCGCCAGCTTGTCCAGATCCGGCTGGAGATCGTCCAGCGGGAGGAAGCGCTCCTTGGCCATCTTGATCCGCGGATGGGCGGTGTCGAGAGCGCCTTCGCCGACGAACAGCTCCTCGTACAATTTCTCGCCCGGGCGAAGTCCGACATAGGCGATCTCGATGTCGCCGGCCGGATTGTCGTCGTCCCGAACGGTCATCCCCGACAGCGAGATCATGTTGCGTGCGAGCTCGGCGATCCGGATCGGCTCGCCCATGTCGAGGACGAACACCTCGCCGTGCCGCGCCATGGCGCTGGCCTGGAGCACCAGCTGGGTCGCCTCGGGGATCGACATGAAGAATCGGGTGATGTCGGGGTGAGTGACGGTGACCGGGCCGCCCCGGCGGATCTGCTCGCGGAAGGTCTGGACCACCGAGCCCGACGAATCGAGGACGTTTCCAAACCGGACGATTCCGAAGCGGGTATCGCCCTGCTCGGCAAGCGCCTGGATGATGAGCTCGGCGACCCGCTTGCTCGCGCCCATCACGCTCTCCGGGCGGACCGCCTTGTCGGTCGAGATCATGGTGAATCGGGTCAGCTTGGCGTCGAAGGCGGCGCGGGCGAGCACCAAGGTGCCGATGACATTGTTCGCGACCCCGACCACTTCGTTATGCTCGAGCAGCGGAACATGCTTGTAGGCGGCCGCGTGGTAGATGGTCTCGACGCCGTGTATCCGGATGATGTCGCGGACGAGCAGCTCGTTGAGCATCGACCCGACGATCGGAACCACTTGCGGGCGGTCGAGCGGGTCGCGGTCCCTGAGCAGCTCGGCCAGCTGCTGCTCGATCGTGTAGAGTGCGAACTCGCTGTGATCGAGCAGGATGAGCTTGGCCGGACGGACCCGGGCGATCTGCCGGCAAATCTCGGAGCCGATGGAGCCGCCGGCACCGGTGACGAGGATGGTCTGGCCGTCCACGGCTTCCTTGATGAGGTCGCTCAGCGGCTCGACCGGATCGCGGCGAAGCAGGTCGTTGACGTCGATCGGACGGACGTCGCTGACCGTGAACCGCCCCGAGACGATCTCCTCCGGCGCGGGCACCGTCTTCACCTTGAGATTGAGCTTGGTGAGGAGCGATATGGCGGCCAGCCGTTGCGAGCGGCTCGCCTTGGGCATGGCCAGGAAGACCTCGTCGACCGCTTCCCTGGCGACCAGCGCAGGAAGCGCCTTCGGGGCAATGATCGCGCCGCCGGAGACGATCTGGCCGTGAAGGGCGCGATCGTCGTCGACGAAGGCCACGAGGCGGTAAACGCGGCTGTTGCGCATCGATTCGGCGAGGCTGATCCCGGCTGCATTGGCCCCATAAATGACAATGTTCCGCTGGCCGTCGCGTGATTTGTCCGCCGGGCCGCGGGCCGCGCCCGACAGCAGAAGGGCCATCGCGTAGCGGCCCATGAACAGGAGGAGGAACAGGAACCCGCAGTAGATGATGCCGACGGAGCGTGGCACCATCATGACCAAACCGTCCACTTCCATCCGCGCCTGGGTGAAGTAGACCAGTAGGACCCACGCCAGCGCCGCCATCGCCGACCCCGCCAAAATCCGGCTGACGGCGCGCATGTGGAAATAGCGCAGCACCAGGTGATAGACCTGAAGACGATAGAGGGCGACGATTCCGATTGCGAATGAAGTCGCAGCGGCCGCGAACACGCTGACATTGTCCGGGAAATAGATTTCGCCCAGGCGTGCCGAGAAAGCGCCCCAGAGGGCGAGCGCCATAGCGGCCAGATCATATCCGATCAGGATCGCGCGCTTGCGCGCGCGGCCCATGGACGAGAGTTGCTCGACGAGTCCCAAGATCATACCTGCTTGCAGAAACCGCTGGGCGGCCGATTATCCCAACACGTTTTTCGCAATTCGTGCAAGGGTTTCGGCCCTCTGCTCGAGCAAGTCCGGCCTGAGCGTCGGGTGCACTTCGACCATCAGGCTGCGCCTCCCGAGCGAGCGGGCGACCGGCAGCTCGGGCCGCTCCAGGCCGTCGAAGGCGCGCTCGAGATAGACTTCGGAGCATGATCCGGAGAAGACGCGCAGTCCCGCCTCGCCCGCGCGGGCGAGGATAGCATCGCGAAGCCGCTCGGCTTCCGGAACGTCGTCCATATAGGCGTAGAGCTTGTAATAAGCGTGTCGGACCCGGTTCCCCGGCTTCGGAATTTTCAGTCCCGGCACTCCGGCAAGCGCTTTCGTCCAGATCGCGGCGTTGCGCTGCCGAGTCTCCACCCATCGATCGAGCTTCGCCAGCTGGGCGAGGCCGATGGCGGCCAGCGGGCCCGGCATCCGCCAGTTCGTCCCGACGCTGTCGTGGAGCCAGCGGAAGCCCGGCTTCGGATCGGGCTCGAACGCCTTCGAGTGGTTCTTGCCGTGATCCTTGAAGGACCAGGCCCAGTCCCACGCTTCGCGATCCTGGAAGCTGACGTAGCCGCCCTCGCCGCCGGTCGAGATGATCTTGTCCTGGCAGAAGGAGAAAGCGGCAGAGTCGCCGAAGCCGCCGATGGTGCGCCCGTCGATCTCCGCTCCAACCGCCTGCGCGCAATCCTCGATCACCTTGATGCCGCGCTCGCGCGCGAGCGCCATGATCGGCTCCATGTCCGCCGGCCAGCCCCCCAGATGGACCGGGACGATCGCCCTGGTCCGGTCGGTGAGCACGCGCTCGATCGAGTCCGCGGTGATGTTGCCGCTGTCGGGATCCACATCGGCGAAGACGGGGGTGGCGCCGACCAGCATCGCGCAGAAAGCGGAGGCGACGAAGGTCCTCGGCGTGACGATCACTTCGTCGCCCGGGCCGATGCCGAAGGCGCGCAACGCCAGCTCCAGCGCGAGCGAGCCGTTGGCGACGGCGATGCCGTGGCCGCCCTGGAATCGCTCTTCAAGCGCGCGCTGGAAGGCGAAGACCTCGCCGCCGGTCCACTGGTTCACCTTGCCGGACCGCAGGACCGAAGCCACGGCTTCGATCTCATCCTCGGCGTAGAACGGCCAGTGCTCGGCCGGCGTCTGCGCGAGCGACGTCTCCTGGGGAACGTCCCGCTCCGCACTCGCAATTCCGGTCGCAGTCATGCTTTCCTATCCTCGATGTGTCGCGAGCGGCGCCTGAACCGCCGGCCGCGGCGGGCCGGCCGCGGGATAGCCGAGGACCATCTCGGCCGGCACCGCCTCCGCCATGCTGCGCTTTCTCGCGCGGCGAACCGCGATCACGGCGACGAGCATGACCAGATACATCGGTACCAGCATCGTCCATTTCTGGCGGAGCCCGAGGCCGACGTTCCAGTAGGCGATGGCAAGGAACAACGTCATTCCGAGCCCATAGATCACCGCGTAACGGGCGAAAAAGACGCTTCTGAACAACTGGAACACGTCCCGCACGCGCATCACCAACAACAGCACCATCCCGATCCACAAGATGCTTTCCACGGAGGCGATCAGCCCGAAAATTTCCTTGGCATCGAAGAAAAACGGCCTGAACAACAGGCTCAGCAGCTTGACGGCGAAGTTTCCCCGGACCGCCGTGTTGCCGGCGTCCTCGGTCTCCAGCACCATTTCGACGCGCTCGAACTGCTGGCCGATCGACTCGGCGCTCGTGACGTCGATTGCGTAGGTGCTCTGGAGCAAGGTGACGGCGAGTGCGGAGCCCGCCGCCCCGACCACGAACAGCGCAATGCGCATGGGGATCGCAATGCCCTTCCCGACGATCACCGCCAGCGACAGGGCCGCCGCGGCCACAATGGCGACTTGCGGCCGGAGGAACAGCATCAGCAATAGCGCCGCGATCAGCGCCTTGGTCCGGCTCGGCAGCCTCATCGAAGCCCATAGCGCCAGTGACGTCGCGAGCAGGAACGGTCCGTCCTTGCCGAGTGCGCTGCCCCAGAAATGCAAGCTGGGAATGGCTAACAAAGCATAGAAATAAGGCGCGTGCGGAATTCGAAGCTCGTCATGGATCTCCTCGAAGACCCGGAGCAGAATGGTAATTCCGAGGAAGCCGATGGCTTGGAACAACAGGAAGTAGTCGAGATACGTTCCGCCAACCATTTCCTTTAGATACTGCGAGACAAAAATTACCCCTTGAGTGCCAAGGCCAAAACCGTCCTGAAAGTTTTGGTAGGGATCATAATAATACAGGTTGGTATCGGCGTTATTAAGGAGCGCTCCCCTGTAATAAACGACGCTGGCGGCGACATGGAGGAGATAGATCATCGTCATATAGACGATCTTGACGCGCGTAGCGTGGGTGAACGCCACCGGGATGGCGAAGAAACCGAGGATGATTCCGATCAGGCCGAGGATGCTCACGTCATCCGGCCTCGACGTGGCGCAGGCCGGTCCCCGGGGGCCCCGGCGCGCAGGCGCACCGACCCGACGGGCGCCGGCCGCGACACACGCTGATTCGCAATCGTCATCCCGATTCTCTCCGTCGCAAATCGAAGAAGTGGCGCGGGCCGCGTCCCGATACGCCCATGCGGCCGGGTCCGTGGCGACGGCCGCCGCCGGCGCGATGTACACGCAGGCGGCGGAGGTGGGAAGCCCCTGCGCGGCCCTGAGAGGCCGCTGGCCGCTCGCCCGGAGCTGAAGTTCCCGTCCGCGATCAACCGACGCCCGGTCCGCACGCTTTCCCCGTCGGGCCCGCGGCCGCGCCGCCGCCGTCTCCTCGTTCCGGCGAATCGAACGCGGCGATCGCCTCGACGATCTTGGGAAAGGCCCGGCCGCTGACCGCATAGCCCATGTGCCGGCAGTCGAGCTCCTGCTCCCGGTCGCGTTCGCCCGGCCCGCCTCGCGCGGCGGCGGGTGCGATCAGGCCGTCGCACCGCGACCACAAGGCCAGAGTCGGGACCGGCGGCTTGACCGCCGGGTCCCCTCCGACCGGAGGCTCGTCGACCGGGTGGCGGGCGATCGCTTCGTAGAGGCGCCAGACATTGTTGTTCCTCCGGTCCCCCGAAAAGGGCGTGCCCAGGGTGACGACCTTCGAGACCAGGTCGGGCCTCAGCTTGGCCATCTCGCGCGCATAGATTCCACCGAGGCTCCAGCCCACCAGGATGACCGGCTCTCCCGCGGCGAACGCTTCCAGCCGGCCGGCGATCCGCTCGAGAGTGTCCGGGCGGACTCCGCGGTTCATTCCGAGCCCCCACCCGGTCACCCTGTAGCCGGCGCCGGCCAGAGCCCGCTGCAGGCCCAGGGTGGTCCGGTCCGTGGCGAGGAAGCCGGGCAGCACCATCAGCTTCGGTCCGTCCGGCGGGCCTCGCTCGCCCAGGCGCCCGAAGGCCCGATACAGGCGCGGGAGCAGGGCGGTGCCTTCCAGCACCAGCCGCCAGCGCGGCGGCGGCCGGTGATCGGCCTCAGAGATATTCGCTCCCCATCAGCCCCCGGAGCGCCTCGGGAAGCCGCACCCTTCCGTCCGGCTGCTGGTGGTTTTCGAGGAGCGGAACCAGGATGCGCGGGCTCGCGAGCGCGGTATTGTTCAGCGTGTGGACGAACCGCACCTTGCGCTCCGGATCGCGCCACCTCAGGTTCGCGCGCCGGGCCTGCCAGTCGTGCAGGGTCGAGCAGCTGTGGGTCTCCCGATACTTCGCCAGCGACGGCACCCAGCTCTCGATGTCGTTCATCCGGAACTTGCCCAGCCCCATGTCCCCGGTCGAGGTCTCGACCACCTGGTAGGGGATTTCGAGCGCCCGGAGCAGCTTCTCGGCATTGGCGAGCAGCCGCGCGTGCCAGCGGGCGCTCTCCTCCGCGTCGTCGGCGCAGATGACATATTGCTCGAGCTTGTAGAATTGATGGACCCTGAGCAGCCCGCGGACGTCCCGGCCGGCGCTTCCCGCCTCGCGGCGGAAGCAGGGCGAATAGCCGGCATAGAGGATCGGAAGCTGGGCAGCCTCGAATATCTCGCCCGAATGGAGCGAGGTCAGGGCGATCTCACCGGTGCCGGCCAGGTAGAGCCCGTCCTTGGGCATCTCATAGGCTTCCTCCTCGTGGCCGGGGAAATGGCCGGTCGCGACGAAGGCCTGGGGCTTGGCCAAGGCGGGCACGGTCATCAGGGTGAAGCCGTCATCCGCGATGATCTGCTGCGCCCAGAACATCAGCGCCTGCTCGAGCAGAGCGAGGCGGCCCTTCAGCGCGTACATACGCGAGCCGGCGACCTGCGTGATTCGCGACAGGTCGGCCCAGTCGTTCATCTCGATGAGCGCGACATGGTCGCGAGGCTCGAAATCGAAGCGGGGCAGCTGGCCTTCGGTTCGAACGACGGCGTTGAAGCTCTCGTCCGGCCCGACGGGGGCTCCGTCCCAGGGGATGTTCGGCACCTTCAGCATCAGCGCCTCCAGTTCCGCCGAACGATCCGCCAGCGCCGCCTCCGCCTTGGCAGCCTCGGCGCCGAAGGCTTTGGCCTTGGCACCCAGTGCCGGGCGTTCCGCCGGATCGGCGGTCTTGAAAACCGCGCTGATCTCGTTGCGCTGCCGCCGCAGCTCGTCGATCCGGGTCTTAAGCCGGCGGACCTCGCCATCCGCGGCGAGCAGACGGTCGAGATCGAGCGGCGCGTTCTTCGCTTCCGCCGCCTTGCGCACCGTGTCCGGCTCTTCGCGGATGAATTGCAGATTCAACATGCACGCCGACTAACAGCGACCGGCCAAAACTCAACCCGGTGCTGTCGCAGCGTGCGGGGCGGTCTCGGACGCTGCTTATTGCGCCATTCCCCGCCACACGCGAAGATACCCGCCATATTCGTCGTCCCGTATGCCGTCATACAGCTCGCCATTGCCCGCGGGCTTCAGGCGATAGGTCTTGCCGATCGGGTTCACGCCATTTGGAATCAGTCGGATTCTCAAAGGTCGTCCCCAGGACGTGAGCGGGCTGGTCGATCGGCTGCGACCGCCTTTGGCGATGTAACCGACGACATCATGGACGCCTTTGGAATCGAACGGGAGTTTGGGCGGATCGCTATTCGATCCGGTCTCACCGGGCGGCATCGGCGACCAGAACATCACGAAAAGCTCGTCGGGCAGGGTCGCGGTCGTCGCGCTGGCTTTGGAATAGCGCGTTATTGCGCGATCGAGGGCGGCCGGGCCGATGTCGATCGCTAGTCGTATCGACGATCCTGCCGTGCTGACGTTGACCGCAGGATATTGGGACTGATCTCCTGCCCCTCGCCCCGCAGCCCAGGTCAGATCTCCGCTGAGGATGCCTGTGGGCAGCCAGAAGAGGTCGCTTTCCCCATTGTAGAGAATGGATGAATCCTCGTCGCCGAGGAGAGGGCCGTCCGCCCAGCCGATTGCTGAAACAGCCGAGAATTGATCGTCGAGCGACACGAGCATGATCGCCTGCCGCGATTCGATCTCCCCGTTTGCCAGCCAGCTGAGCACCGGTTGCACCGCCCGACCGTAGAGCTCGCGCCGGGCCATAGCGGCGTCGTCCTTTCCGTCTATGTTGTGGTGCACGTTAAGATCGACATAGGCTTCATTCTCGAAGAAGTCCCGGGCATGCCGAAGGCCGTTTCGGACGGTCGCCAAAAGCGCCGGCGGCGCCTGATCGATCTGGAGCTCGATCGTCATTCGGAAGAGGGGAGATCCGGTGGCACTGAGACGTCCATATAGGCGCGCTTCGCGGATCAGATTGTCTGCCAGGACGCGTTGACGGGCTTCCACAACCGCGAGCTGCGTTCGGAAGATCGACTGCTGGTTGGCGCTGAATCCGTCGATCATCTTGCGCAGGTTGATCTCCGTCTGATCGAGCTGCGTCTTGGTGTTGCCGAAAATTGCTTTGGCAAGCTGCTCGCTTCGGCTCTTCCATGCGTCATTGTCGAGGCGGCGCTGCTCTTCGATCTGCGTCTTGATCGCCGCGTCGCGGTCCGCTTGCCACCGGATCGAGGCCTTTAGCCCTTCGGAGGCAAAGGAGCCGAGCACGCCTGCGACCGCAATGGCCAGCGCAACACGGCCTGTCGGAGTCAGCACCTTGCGGTTGCCTTCGCCGTCGACGGAAGTCTTGGTCAATTGAGAGAGCAATAGGCCGCCGAGCGTGACCGCCACCCCTGCGACGCTCAGGATCGAAAGCTGGTCGTGCGGTGACATCCTTCCCCCCAAAAAGCTGCCTGAACGCAAGCGAGACTATGTCGGCCGGCTGGATTCGCAAGACTCACCGCGCGCAAACCTCTCTCGGATCGGTTGAATGAATGGATTCCCGCCTATATACGGCGTCGCTTGCCGCGCCGGAGACGTGGGTGAGTGGCTGAAACCAGCGGTTTGCTAAACCGCCGTAGGGGGATTACTCCTACCGAGGGTTCGAATCCCTCCGTCTCCGCCAATTCCCCCTTTTTTCAAAGCCCGGCGTCGTTCGCGGACGCGGCACCGCAAAAAATTGAAGCCGCGGGCCGGAGGTCGCAGCTCCCTAACGGTCTATGCTTCAACCCTTTTTCTCTTTAAGGAAGGATCAGGAAGCCAATTTGCCGTCGATCTCCTGGAATGCTCTCAAGCCGCCGGGGGTCGCCATCACACAAGAGGTTATCATGGCAACGATCAACGGCACTCCCGCTTCGGAGACGATCAACGGCACCAACGAGTCGGACACGATCAACGGCTTCGGCGGGGACGACATCATCCATGGGCTTGACGGCGACGACGTCATCGATGGCGGCGCGGGTGTAGACACGCTTTACGGCGGCCTCGGCAACGACGTCTACATAATGCAGGGCGCCAACGACCCCGTGAAGGAAAATGCGGGCGAAGGCATTGACGAGGTGCGCACCGACACGGAGTCCTACATACTCGCCGCCAATGTCGAGATCCTGACCGGCACTCGCGCAACCGCCCAATATCTGAACGGCAACGAGCTCGCCAACCGCATCGTCGGCCTCGGCGCCGGCGACGACGTCCTGAACGGCTATTGGGGAGATGACTGGATCATCGGCGGTCCGGGCGCGGACCAGCTCATCGGCGATCGAGGCAACGATGTCTTCGTCGTCGACGGCGACGATTTTGCTGTCGAGTTCAACAACCCGGTAGGCGGCTTCGGCCCCAACGGCTGGGACACCGTCCTTGCGACCGAAAGCCACACGCTGAGGGCAGGCTCCTACATCGAGGTTCTCGGTACGATCGATCCTCTCGCCACGACCCCGATCAACCTGACCGGCAACGATCTCCAGAACCTGATCTACGGCAATGAAGGTCCCAACATCCTGTATGGCGGCGCCCCCAACGTCATCGGCGACCATCTCAATGGCGCCGGCGGCGACGATATTTACTTCGTCAACCCCAACGACCTGGTCTTCGAGAACGCCGGCAAAGGCCACGACACTGTCATTGTCCTTTCGGGCTCCTCGGTGGTGAGCTACACGCTGTATCCCGGCTCCCACGTCGAGACTATGGGCACGATCGACGCTCAGGCCACTCACGCGATCAATCTGACCGGCAACGCGTTCCAAAACCTGATCTACGGCAATGAAGGGCGCAACATCCTGACCAGCGGCGGCGGCGGCGACCATCTCAATGGTGGTGGGGGAGACGATATCTACTTCGTCACCGCCGGCGACCTGGTCTTCGAACAGGCCGGCAAGGGCCACGACACCGTCAATTCCAATTCGCATTACACGCTGTACCCCGGCTCCCATGTCGAGGTTCTGGGCACGGTCGACGCCTGGGCCACGACCGCGATCAACCTGACCGGCAACGCGTTCCAGAACCTGATCTACGGAAATGAAGGGAACAACGTCCTGGCCAGCGGCGGCGGCGGCGACCATCTCAATGGTGGCGGGGGAGACGATATCTACTTCGTCACCGCCGGCGACCTGGTCTTCGAAAATGCCGGCAAGGGCTACGACACCGTCAATTCCAATTCGAATTACACGCTGTATCCCGGCTCTTATGTCGAGGTTCTGGGCACGGTCGACGCCTCGGCCACGACCGCGATCAACCTCACCGGCAACGAGCTGCACAATTTGATCTACGGCAATGAAGGGGCCAACGTGCTCACCGCCGGCGGCGGCGGCGACCATCTCCACGGCGGCGGCGGCAACGACATCCTCGTGGCCGGCGCCGGAGCCGACCTCATGGTCGGCGGCGCTGGAGTGGACACGTTCCAGTTCCAGAATGTGGACCCCGCCATCGACGTCATCCACGACTTCACGTCGGGCGAGAAGATCGACCTGTCGCAGATCGACGCGAACTCGTTCCTGTCGGGCGAGGGCAGCTTCACCTTCATCGGCGGCAACGCCTTCTCGGGGAAGGCCGGCGAGCTCAGGGTGCTGATGGACGGCACCACCGCCCACATCCTGGGCGACGTAAACGGCGACGGGGTAGCCGATCTCCACATCAGCGTCCTCAACGCGCCTCCGCTGACCGGAAACGACTTCATCCTGTAACCCCCATAGGTCCGAGGGTGCCGCGCTAAGGCCGGGCGCCCGAGGTCCGTGTTCCCGACGATCGGGCCGTCGGCCACGGAGCCGCGCTTCCGTAAGGGTCTACTCTCCAACCCTTTTTTCCTGTAAGACCTGGATCAGGAAGCCATTTCGCCGCCGATTCCCTGGAAGGCTCTGAAGCCGCCGGGTCGCCGCGACAACGATAGATCCAGAGGTTATCATGGCCACGATAAACGGCACTCCGGCCTCGGAGACGATCAACGGCACCAGTGATGCCGACACGATCAACGGCCTCGGCGGCGACGATCTCATCGACGGGCTCGCGGGCGACGACATCCTCGACGGCGGCGAGGGCATGGACATGCTTTACGGCGGGCTGGGCGACGACCAGCTGTATGCCGGCGCCGGCGGCGCCACGCTGAAGGGCGAAGACGGCAACGACACGCTGACCGGCAGCTCGGTTCGGGACGAGATCTACGACGGCGCCGGCGATGACGTCGTCAAGGCCGGAGCCGGCAACGATTTAATCAACAGCAACGCCTATTTCGACCGTTTCCAAAATTGGATCCACTCGTCCGGGTCCGATATTCTCGACGGCGAAGACGGAAACGACACTATCTATGTCGGTCGTGACGCCTCGGCCGGGCCGTCGTCCGACAGCGTGACCCTCCGCGGCGGGGCCGGGAATGACCTTCTGCAGGTTGCATCCTCCGGAGACACCTTCTCTTACTTCATGGAGGGCGGGGCCGGTTCCGACGACCTCCACCTCACGTCCCTCAGCGGCGACAGCAGCTTCACCGTCGATGCGGGGGACGATGCCGACACGGTCCGGCTCCATGAGTTCCTCAGCTCCGCCTCGATAACGCTCGGCGGAGGTTCGGACACGCTGATTTTCCACGTCAGATCATACTATAAATTCTACGAGGGCGCATCGATCGAGGTCACCGACTTCCAGACCGGCGCCGGAGGCGATCGGGTCGAGATGAGGGAGTTGCTCATCCATGCCCTTCCAACCTGGGATCAACGTTTCAACCCGTTCGGCGGCGGCTTTTTGAGGCTGGTCCAGAGCGGCGCCGACACTCTGCTTCAGATCGACCGCGACGGCCGGGCGAGCGGTAAAGCCTTCGAGACTCTGATCACCTTCAGGAACACGGACGCCACGAGCTTCTCCGAGAATCTCGGAACCTATCCCGCCGATGTCAGCATTCACGGCACGCCCGGCAACGACAATATCGTCGGCACCGGCGCCGCGGAGGACATTTACGGCTATGCCGGGGACGACGTCATCGACGGGCGGGCCGGCGCCGACCTCCTCGCCGGAGGACCCGGGAACGACATCTACATCCTGGAGACTGCCGGCGACCGGGCGGTCGAATATGCGGACGAGGGAATCGACGAGGTTCGCACCAGCGTCCTGTCCACCTACTATCTCCCCGCCAATGTCGAGAGGCTGACCGGCACCGCGTCCGCGGGTCAAAGCTTTGGCGGCAACGAGCTCAACAACATCATCAGAGGCGGCCCCGGCAACGACACGATCAGCGGCGCCGCGGGAGATGACTGGCTCATCGGCGGCGCGGGCGCCGACCTGCTCACCGGCGAGCAAGGAAGCGATGTCTACGTCGTCGATGGGGGCGATACGGTTCAAGAGACCCCCCAATCGAACGCCAGCGGCTGGGACACGGTCCTTGCGACCGAGAGCTACACGCTGACCTGGGACGCCCGAGTCGAGGTTCTCGGCACGCTCGATCCTCTGGCCACGACCCCGATCAACCTGACCGGCAACACCAATTTCCAGAACCTCATCTACGGCAACGAGGGGAACAACATCCTCATCGGCGGCAAGCTGGGCGAGCACGGCCCTGAAGACCATCTCAACGGCGGCGGCGGCGACGATATCTACTTCGTCAAACCGGCCGACCTGGTCTTCGAGCAGGCCGGCAAGGGCCACGACACCGTCATTGTCTTTTCGAGCACCGGGTACGGGACCTTCGCGTTGTATCCCGGCTCCCATGTCGAGGTTTTCGGCACGATCAACGCCTCGGGCACGGAGCCGTATCATCTGGCCGGCAACGCGTTCCAGAACCTTATCTACGGCAATGAAGGGAACAACGTCCTGACCAGCGGCGGCGGCGGCGACCATCTCAATGGCGGCGGGGGACACGATATCTACTTCGTCACCGCCGGCGACCTGGTCTTCGAACAGGCCGGCAAGGGCCATGACACCGTCAATTCCAATTCGCATTACACGCTGTATCCCGGCTCTCATGTCGAGGTTCTGGGCACGGTCGACGCCTGGGCCACGACCGCGATCAACCTGACCGGCAACGCGTTCCAGAACCTGATCTACGGCAATGAAGGGAACAACGTCCTGGCCAGCGGCGGCGGCGGCGACCATCTCAATGGCGGCGGGGGACACGACATCTACTTCGTCACCGCCGGCGACCTGGTCTTCGAACAGGCCGACAAGGGCCACGACACCGTCAATTCCAATTCGCATTACACGCTGTATCCCGGCTCCCATGTCGAGGTTCTGGGCACGGTCGACGCCTCGGCCACGACCGCGATCAACCTGACCGGCAACGAGCTGCACAATTTGATCTACGGCAATGACGGGGCCAACGTGCTCACCGGCGGCGGCGGCGGCGACCATCTCCACGGCGGCGGCGGCAACGACATCCTCGTGGCCGGCGCCGGAGCCGACCTCATGGTCGGCGGCGCTGGAGGCGACACGTTCCAATTCCAGAATTTGGACTCCGCCTTCGACGTCATCCACGACTTCACGTCCGGCGCCGACAAGATCGACCTGTCTCAGATCGATGCGAACTCGTTCCTGTCGGGCGAGGGCAGCTTCACCTTCATCGGCGGCAACGCCTTCTCGGGGACGGCCGGCGAGCTCAGGGTACTGGTGGACGGCACGACCGCCCACGTCATGGGCGACGTGAACGGCGACCGGGTAACCGATATCCACATCACCATCCTCAACGCGCCTCCGCTGACGAGCAGCGACTTCATCCTCTAGCCTGCAGGTAGGCCGAGGGTGCCCCCCGCTTAGGCCGGGCACCCGGGTCCGAACTCCCGGTCAGGCAGCGCTTGCTGACGGCACAGCTTCGCGCCCCGCGCCCAGCGGGGCGGGCTTATGCTGCGGAAGTCGTTTACTTATCTGGGGATCCGCCTACCCTTGCGCCATTGCTCTCGGGGCCGCAGAGGAGCGACGCAGCGATTTTTACGGCACAGTTGGGGAGCTAATGAAGGAAGGCCACTCGATCCCGGGAAAATCCCTCCCGGAAGTTGCTCGAACGTGGCTGGCTCCGCTTGGCCATTGGCGCCCGGCCGCCGCGTTCAGCGCCCTTATTCTGGCTGCGATGCTGCTCTCTGCGGCGGGGCCGATGATCGTGTCGTTCGCCGCCGGCCAGAAGGCGTTGATTCTCGCCAGCATCGAGGGAGGCGGTCTCGCGGGCTACGCGCTCGCAATCCCCCATCTCGTTGCGGGGGGCGCAGCATTCCTGGCGACTCCGCTTTTCCTGCTCGGGTTCGTTGTCGCCGCGGAGCGCTGGCTCGGCGCACCTCGCGGCTCGCGGCGTCAGCGAGCGCTGGTCTGGACCGTGCAGGCGACCTACCTCGTGCTGGTTTATGCCGCCGGGCTGCTGATCGCGAAGTACATCGCGCCGCATTCGCCGATGCCGCGTTTCAATTCCACGGCCGACAATGCCTTACTGAGATCGATGATGGCGGGATTCTATTTCCTGGCGATCCTCTTCCTGACGGACCTGCTGCATTATTGGGCCCATCGCGCCCATCACCGCTTCGCGTTCCTTTGGCGCTTCCACGCGGTGCACCACGCCCCGCGTGGGCTGGACGCACTCCATAACGTCACTCATCCGGTCGAACAGCTGGCGCGCGGGTTGGTCGTGGCGCTGCCGATCGGTTTGCTGCCGGGTGCGGACGCCTACAGCCTCCCCGCCGCTTTCGTCGCTTTCTATCAGCTTCAAAATCACTTGCTGCACATGAACGCTCCGATCCACCTCGGACCGTTCAACCGAGTCATTGCCGACAACCGCTACCATTTCATTCACCACAGCCGTGAGCCCGACCACTTCAACAAGAATTTCGCTGCCATTTTCCCGGTGATAGATTTGATGTTCGGCACCTGGCAAAGGCCGGGACGAGCGCTCCCCGAGACCGGCCTCGATGGGCAGCTCGTGCCCTCGACCCTGGCGGGCTATATGCTTGCGCGGCTTCCGGACGCCGTCGCGGTTGAAGCCGCTCCGCAGCGTAACGTCCAACCGGCCGCGACCTAGGCGCACGGCTCCCCACAGAGGCTGGAGGCGTCAGGCGACGATGCCGGCGGCCTGCAACCGGCTGATCAGCGAATTGATCGCGGCCCGGGCTTGGGCGTCGACCGTCGCCCCGCCGGCGGGAGCCGTGACCGGCGGCGTCGCCGCGAACGGCTTGTTCAGTTCGGTGGCCGTGAAGCTTCCGGTGGCCGGGTCCGCCGTGATGAGCAGCACCAGGGGGCGAACGAGCGAGCCGTAGGAAGCCGTGTCGGCGCCGTTGACCTTGTTGCCGTGGTAGGTCGCATTGAGCGTGATCGTGCCGGTCGGCTGCTTGTTGGGGCCGGTGCCGCAGCAGACGAGGATCCGGCTTCGCTTTCCGAACAGCTTGTCCTGGGCAGGTTCGTAATCTTCGAGGAAGATGATGAGGTTGTCGACCGGATCGTAGCTCGCGACCTCGCTCTGGTCGGCCGCGATCCTGAAGACGTCCGCCCGGTAGGCGCCGGACATCGCGAACCGCTTGCTTCGGCTTTCCCAGGTGTTGTTGCCGACGCGATACGCTTTCAGGCCCTCGTGGAGGATGTCGCCGCCGGCGCTGCCGTCCCAGGGGGCGGGCATTGCGATCCGCGAGAAGTTCGTCATTTCGCCGTGGCCGAGGCTCACGCTGCCGAGGGCGGCGTTAAGAAGGATTCCGTCATAGGTGCCGGCCCCCTCCTCGATATAGGGAGACTGCACGTAGCCGCCGCCGATCAGCGGCCCCACCACACCGCGGTGCTGACGCCCGAACATGAAGGGCGATCCGTCGAATTGCGACGTGTGGCGGATGACGGTCGAAGGGTAGATGGAAGCGCTGTTCCAGCCGATCGAGAAGTGGGTCGTCAGGATCCCGATCTGGGAAAGCGAGCCGTCGGAGCCCCCCTCCACGAAGGCTCCGCCGAACCAGTAGACGAGCGAGCCCGAAGTGACTCCCGCCGGAAGGCGAGGCTTCACCTCGATGCTGTTCGAGCCGCGGTTGACTCCGACCACCTGATACATGCGCCCCGAAATCGAGACTCCGACATTCTGATCGCCGCCCGCAATGCTCCCCACCTCCTCCAGCCAGCTCGGCAGGTTGGCGCTGAGACCGGTGAGGGTCGACGACTGCTCGACCGAGGCGTTCACGCCTCTGGTGGCGACTCCCGAGAAGGTCGCCCCGAGCCCGACCTGTGGAGCCGCAGCGATATAGTGGCTGCCGCAATCCCAGGCGGCGAGGAGCGGGATCTGGTTCCACTCGCCGAAATGCCGCTCGCCGCCTTTGCTGATATTGGTGACGCCGTAGAGGAAGCCGTGGCACTCGATCTTGGGGAGAAGCTGCTTGGTCGACACTCCCGCGAGCCTGACGGCCCAGCGATGCTTCGTGGAATAAGCGTGGGTGCTGTTGCCCGCGACCAGGGTCACGGCGCCGGTCCAGGCCATGCCGTCCATGTTGCGAAGGGTGAGGACGGGCCCGGAGACCTCGGTGAGAGCCACTATCGTCATGTGCCCGGTGATTGCCGGCCGGGCGGAATAGCCTGCCTGCCCGACTGTCTCGGCGCCCAGCAGCAGCGGGACGGTCGTGCCGTAAAAGCCGGAGCAATCGAAACGCGCCCCGGTATTGGCAAGGGCCGACGCGAAGGCGAAGAAACGGCTGAGGGCGGCGCCGCTGTCGACGATGCCGGCCGTCGGCCTGCTGTCCTGGCCGATGTACGGCGTCTTCGGAACGAAGGGCACCGCACCGAACATCGCCGGAGTGAACACCAGTCCGGGCCCCTTGTCGCCCGCCGCTTCATCGGATGCGATACCCTGGGCCGCGGCTCCGGCGGAAGCCTCCGCCGCTGCAAGGCGAGTGACGCCGGGATCGGCCGCGCGGCTGATGGCGGGCAGGAAAAACGGCATCGAGCTTCCAAGAAGGATGGCTCGGCGGGAGATCGGAGTGTCCATGCGATGTGCGTAGCAAGCACAACGGCGCCGGGGTAGAGCCCGCAGGTCGCGACCCCCGTGCCGGCAACCGCGGAATGCCCCGGAGTCCTACGGTAACGGCCGCGCCGCAAGGCGCCGACGGCCCGCCCGCCACCGCTCCGGCGCGATAACGACTCGGCTCGTCGCCCGTTTATTGCGGTGAAAGCCTTGAAAGCATTTACTTCTGCGCAGGAGCGTCAGGGGGAGTTTGCCGACATGCTGAGGACCGTTTTCCTGAGGGTTGCGGCCGCCGCCGCCCTGGCCCTGGCCGCCGCGGCCGCGCCGGCGCAGGTCGCCACCGTCGATCCCAACGCCGCCGTCGACGCGGCCCCGCCGGCCGGGGCCGCCGAGCCCGGCTTCGAGGCGGAAGAGTCGGAATATCAGCCGATCGAAGCCGCCAATCCGGACGTCGTCGACTCCGCTCCGGCGCCGGAAGCACAGGCCGGCCCCACGACGGCGAGCCAGCGGGCCAGCAGGGCCTCCACGACCGTCAGGAACAAGGACGTGTTCAGCGCGGCCGAGGGCGTGTTCGGCAAGGGCGCGGAAGGGCTTGCCGACCTGATCGAGGACGTGCTTCGCCAGCGCGGCGATCCGAGCGGCTATATTACCGGCCGCGAAGCGGGCGGCGCCTTCATCGCCGGAGTCCGCTACGGTTCGGGCACGCTCCACCACTCGATCGAGGGCGACCGGAAGGTCTATTGGACCGGCCCTTCCGTCGGCTTCGACTTCGGCGGCAATGCCGACAAGGTTTTCGTCCTGGTCTACAATCTCAACGACAGCCAGCGCTTGTTCCGCCGCTTTCCCGCCGGGGAGGGCAAGGCCTATGTCGTCGGCGGCTTCACGGCGAGCTATCTGAGGCGCGGGGACGTCGTCCTGATCCCGGTCCGGCTGGGGGTCGGAGCAAGGCTCGGAATCAACGCGGGCTACATGCGCTTCAGCCAGAAGAGCCGGCTGCTGCCGTTCTGAAATCCTCCCCATCGAAGATGGGGAGGGGGACCACCCGAAGGGTGGTGGAGGGGTAGATGGCGCGGATGTCGAGGGTTCGCGCAGGAAGCCTGCGCCTGTTACCCCTCCACCAGGCTTCGCCTGGTCCCCCTCCCCATGCTCCGCATGGGGAGGATCTTAAGCCGCCTCGCTGAGCGTCAGCGGCCGGTGCCCGCGGCTGTGGGTGCCGGCGCCGCGGCTGGTCGCGGCGATCAGCGGCAAGGCGGTGGCGCAGAAGCCGCATTCGGCCGACACCCGGCCGACATACCAATGGGTCCGGCCGCAGCCTGGACAGTGGTTCACTTCGTTCTCGCGATAGACGACGCTGTAGCCGCGGTGCTGCGGGTCGTGCGCGAAGCTCTCTTCGGGCTTCTCGAGACTGAAACTGGCCATGCCCTATCCCTTCAAAAACGGGCGGAACGGGTTAGCGGCGCTCCACCGAGCCTGCCGCCTGCGCCGGGCCGGCGGCGATGTCAGCCCCTGAAAATCCGCCGTTCCAAATCGGGAAAACGCGGCGTGAAAGGTTAATTGGTGCCAGGCACCAATTTTTATGTCTCTGCAAGAAGGGGAAATTTTCGCGACGGTCCGAAAATTCTGCGTCCGAAGGCGAATTTCAGGTGACGAGCCTGGTCAGCCCCTCGATCGTGTCGGCCTCGGCGGCCGGCTTGTCGGTCCGGATCCGCGAGATCCGGGGGAAGCGCATCGCCAGCCCGGATTTGTGCCGCTTGCTGGCGTGGATCGAATCGAACGCGACTTCAAGGACGAGGCTCTTCTCGACCTCGCGCACCGGCCCGAAACGGTCGACGGTTTTGTTGCGGACGAAGCGGTCGAGCCAGAGCAGCTCCTCGTCGGTGAATCCGAAATAGGCCTTGCCGACGGGGAGCAGCTCCCCGTCCGGCGTCCAGCAGCCGAAGGTGAAATCCGAATAATAAGAGGAGCGCTTGCCGCTCCCGCGCTGGGCGTACATCAGGACGCAGTCGGCGGTCAGCGGATCGCGCTTCCATTTGTACCAGAGGCCGACCCGCCGCCCGCCCGTATAGGGGCTGTCGCGCCGCTTCAGCATCACCCCCTCGATCGCGGCGTCGCGCGCCCCGGTGCGGATCTCCTCCAGCTCTTCGAAGGTCGAGGCCTCGATCAGCGCCGAAAGGTCGAAGCGCTCGGGCTCGAGCTTCGGAACGAAGGCGGCAAGCCTGGCCCGGCGCTCCTCCCAGGGCAGGGCCCGCAGATCCTCCGCGCCGTCGAAGAGGATGTCGTAGAGCCGGACGAAGGCGGGATAGTCCTTCAGCATCTTCGCGGATACGAGCTTCCGGCCCAGCCTCTGCTGGAGCGCGTTGAAGCTCGCCGCCGCTCCGCCATGAGCGTCGGCGCCCTGGAATTCGCCCTTGACCAGAAGCTCGCCGTCGACCGCCCCGTCGGCCTGGAAGCTCTGGGCGATCTCCGGAAAGCTCCGGCTGATATCGTCGCCCGCCCGGCTGTAGAGCCGGGTCTCGCCGCCGGCGCGGACGATCTGTACCCGGATCCCATCCCATTTCCACTCCGCCGCATAATCGTCCAGCGACAGGCGCAGATCCTCCAGCGGGTGGGCGAGCATGAACGGGCGGAAGACGGGGACATTCTCGGCCGTCGGCTGGGCGCCGCGGCCCTCGGCCCAGTCGAACACCGGCAGATAGGGCGGATCTATCCCGTGCCAGACCTCCTCGACCGAATCGACGTCGAGTCCGAAAGCCTGCGCCAGGGCGGTCTTGGCCAGCCGCGCCGAGACTCCGAGACGAAGCTCCCCGGTCGCGAGCTTGAGAAGCGCGTAGCGGCCGCTGGCGTCGAGATGGTCGAGCATCCGGGCCAGCGCGCCGGGCGCCTCGGCTCGGCCGAGGGTCTGGAGCCGCTCGACAACGTTGCCGATCCGCAGGGATCCATCGTCGATCTCGGCGGGCTGGTCGATCCGTTTCGGCCAGAGCAGCGACACGGTCTCGGCCATGTCCCCAACATAGTCCCAGCTCATCCGGAACAGGACGGGATCGATCCTCTCCTCGACGATCGCCCGGATCGCCGCCGGCTTGACCCCCGGCAGGTCGAGCTCGCCGGTCAGGGCCGCAAGCGCGTAGCCGCGGTCCGGATCGGGCGTGCGCCTCAGATAATCCCCGATCAGCTTCAGCTTGGCGTTGCGCGAGCGGGTGTAGACGAGGCCGTCGAGAAGCTGTGAGAATTCGCGCATCGGGGGCGTAACGGTTTCGAGGTTCCGGGTTTCCCGTCATCCCGGCGAAAGCCGGGACCTCAGGACAAGAAGTCTCGGCGGGTCTCCCCGAGGTCCCGGCCTCCGCCGGGATGACGCACTTTCCAGCGCCCCCTAGGCCTCCAGCTCGATGTCCCAGTAGAGATAGTCGCGCCAGCTCTCGTGAAGGTAATTGGGCGGGAAGCTTCGGCCGTTCTCCTGCAGCTGCCAGCTGGTCGGGCGGTAGGGCCGGCGGTTGAGGTTCATATGGGCCTGGAGCGGAGTCCGCCCGCCCTTGCGAAGATTGCAGGGCGCGCAGGCGGTGGCGACATTCTCCCAAGTGGTCCGGCCGCCCTGGGCGCGCGGGACGACATGGTCGAAGGTCAGCTCCGCCGGGCTGGCGCAATATTGGCACTCGAACCGGTCGCGGAGGAACAGGTTGAACCGGGTGAAGGCGGGATGCTCGCTCGGCTTCACATATTGGCGGAGCGCGATCACCGAGGGCAATTGCAGGGTGCGGGTGGGGCTGTGCACCTCGCGGACATATTGAGCGACGATGTCGACCCGCTCGAGGAACACGGCCTTGACCGCCGTCTGCCACGGCCACAGGCTGAGCGGATAATAGCTCAGCGGCGTGTAATCGGCGTTGAGCACGAGCGCGGGGCAGGCGTCCGGATGGCGGAGGAGGTCGGGATGATACATGCGCCGCGCGAAACCCTCGATCCTGCGAGGAGAAGCGCCCGGCCTGTCGCACTCAGAACGGAGGAGCCCTCCCCTGTCCAAGCCCCCTCCCATCGGAAGGTGACGGCCTCATGACAGCATGGCGCGAGTCACCGGGTCAAGGGTCCAGATGAGGGTCGTCACCCGTTTCGCGCCGAGCCCGACCGGGCGGTTGCATTTGGGCCACGCTTTCTCGGCCCTGCTCGCCCATGAATTCGCGCGAAGCCGCGGCGGCGCCTTCCTGCTTCGGATCGAGGACATCGATCCGGGCCGGTCCCGCGCCGAGCATGTCGATTCGATCATCGAGGATCTCGCCTGGCTCGGGCTCGAGTGGGACGGCGAGATCCTGTTCCAGTCGGAGCGTCTGGACCTTTACCGGGAGGCGCTCGGCCGGCTCGAGGCCGCGGGCCTCGTCTATCCCTGCTTCTGCACCCGCTCAGCGATCGCCGCTGAGATCGCCGCCAGCGCCGCCGCTCCGCACGGCCCCGACGGCCCGCTCTATCCCGGCACCTGCAGGGTGCTGTGCGCGGGGGAGCGCGAGCGGCGAATGGCTTCGGAACCGCACGCCTGGCGTCTCGACGTGGCGAAGGCCGCCGCCGCCGCCGGTCCGATCTACTGGCACGACGGCGACACCGAGGTCCAGGCGGAGCCCGAAGCGCACGGCGACGTGGTCCTCGCCCGCAAGGACGCGCCGGTCAGCTACCATCTCGCGGTGACCGTCGACGACGCCGCGCAAGGAGTCACCGACATCGTCCGGGGCCGGGACCTTTACGCCGCGACCGACGTCCACCGCCTGCTCCAGGCGCTGCTCGGATTGCCGACGCCGCATTACCACCACCATCCCCTGCTGCTCGACTCGCAGGGCCGGCGCCTCGCCAAGCGTCACGGCGCTCCGAGCCTGGGCGGGCTTCGCGAAGCGGGCGTCGATCCCCAGGTCCTGGCCGCGGACCTGCTCACCGGACAAATGCCGTATGGATATTCCGTCCGGGACACCTAGATAGGCGCGATGAGCACCATCCTCGTCATCCTGATCGTCCTCGCCGCCGGGGCCACCCTCTTCGTTCTCGCCAAGGGCGTGATCGGAATGGCGTCGGGCAAGGACATCACCGGCGCCCGGTCGCAGGAGCTGATGCGCAAGCGGGTGTTCTTCCAGGCGATCGCGATCGTCCTCGTCATCCTGTTCCTGCTCGTCGCGAGCAACGGAAAGGGCTGACTCTGGTCCGGCTCAACAAAATCTACACGCGCACCGGCGACTCCGGCTCGACCGGCCTCGCCGACGGCTCGCGCCGCTCCAAGTCCGATCCCCTCTTCGCGGCGATCGGCGACGTCGACGAAGCCAATAGCGCGATCGGAGTCGCCATCCTCGAAACGGCCGACGCGGGCCTCCGGGGAATGCTTACCGCGATCCAGAACGAATTGTTCGATCTCGGCGCCGACCTCGCCACTCCGGGCGAGGATTTCGCCCCGTCAGAAATGACCCTTCGGATCGTCCAGCCGCAGATCGACCGTCTCGAGCTCGAGATCGACTCGATGAACGAGGGGCTGGAGCCGCTTCGAAGCTTCATCCTCCCGGGCGGCGGCGGAGGCGCGGCGGCGATTCACCTCGCCCGGGCAGTCGTCCGCCGGGCCGAGCGCTCGGCGATCGCGGCGTCGGAAGCGGCTGCGCTCAATCCCCTCGCCCTCGTCTATCTGAACCGCCTCTCCGACCACCTCTTCGTCATGGCCCGGCTGGCCGCGTCGGGCGAAGGTGGTGAGGTTTTGTGGAGACCGGGGGCGACGCGCTAGCCCGGCATCCCGGCGAAAGCCGGGACCTCGGGGAGGCCTACCGAGCCTTCTCGTCCTGAGGTCCCGGCTTTCGCCGGGATGACGAGCGGATGCTAACCTCCATCAGTATTTTCGTGTAGGGAGCGCTTCAAATGGCCACTCAGGCAGACTCCCCGCCGGCACTCGCTTTGGCCCAGCGCTACCGCGCCGTGCGCGGCCTGAGCGAGGCAATCGCGGCGCCCCTCTCCGACGCCGATGCGACCCTCCAGCCCATGCCGGACGCCTCGCCGGCCAAATGGCACCTCGCCCACACCAGCTGGTTCTTCGAGACCTTCGTCCTTCGCGACCATGTCCCCGGCCACCGCCTGTGGAACGAGAGCTGGGCCTATCTTTTCAATTCCTATTACGAGGGGGAAGGCCAACGCCACCCGAGAGACCGCCGCGGCATGATCAGCCGCCCGAGCCTGGACGAGGTCCGGGACTGGCGCGTCTATGTCGACGAATCGGTGATCGCGGCACTCCCCCGGCTTCCCGAATCGGCGCTGGCGCTCGTCGAGCTCGGGCTCAACCACGAGCAGCAGCATCAGGAGCTGATGCTGATGGACCTCACCGCGGCGCTCGCCGAAAATCCGCTCCGGCCCGCGCTCTGGCCCGCCGCCGCGCCCGTCCCGGCGCCGCTCGCGCCGGCATCGGGCTGGATCGAAGGGCGGCAGGGGCTGGCCGAGATCGGGCACCCGGGCTCCGGCTTCGCCTTCGACTGCGAGGGTCCGCGCCATCGGGCCCTCCTCCACCCGCACGCGCTCGCCGACCGGCTCGTCACGAACGCCGAATGGCTCGGCTTCATCCGCGACGGCGGCTATCGCCGGCCGGAGCTGTGGATGGCGGACGGCTGGGCCTGGGCGGCCGGAAACCGGATCGAGGCGCCGCTCTACTGGCGGCGCGAGGCCGAGAGCTGGAGCCGTTTCGCGCTCGACGGCCTGCGGCCCCTCGCTCCGGCCGAGCCGGTCGCCCATATCAGCTGGTACGAAGCCGACGCTTATGCCCGCTGGGCGGGCGCCCGCCTGCCGCGCGAGGAGGAATGGGAAGCCGCGGCCTCCGGCTTCGACCCCGGCTGCGGAACCCAGCTGGACCGCGCCGGCCCGGTCGGGCCCCGGCCCGCCCCCTCGGGCGAGGGCCTGCGCCAGATGTACGGCGACCTGTGGGAATGGACGATGAGCGCTTTCGCGCCTTATCCCGGCTACCGGCCCCAGGAGGGCACGGTCGGGGAATATAACGGCAAGTTCATGTGCAACCAGTTCGTCCTTCGAGGGGGCAGCTGCGCCACCCCGCGCGGCCATCTGCGGGCGAGCTATCGCAACTTCTTCTATCCCCATCAGCGCTGGATGTTCTCGGGCCTGCGCCTGGCGCGGGACGTTTAGGGATGGACGTCCCGCGCACGCCGGGCGCCGACAGCGCCTTCCGCGACGACGTCCTCGCCGGACTCGCCGCGCCGGTCCGCGCCATCCCGGCCCGCTGGTTCTACGACCGCCGTGGCTCCGAGCTGTTCGAGGCGATCACCCGGCTTCCCGAATATTATCTCACCCGCACCGAGACCGCCCTGCTCGAGCGCCGCTGCCCCGACGTCGCGCGGATCGCCGGCCCGGGCCAGGCGGTGGTCGAGTTCGGCTCCGGCGCCTCGGTCAAGACCCGGATCCTCCTCGCCGCCGCCGCACCTTCCGCCTACGTCCCGATCGACATAAGCGGCGATTTCCTGCGCGACGCGGCCGCCTCGCTCGGCAAGGACTTTCCGGGCTTGGCGGTCCATCCGATCGAGGCTGATTTCACGCAACCGATCCAGCTTCCCGAGGCCCTGGGCGCCTTGCCGAGGCTCGGCTTCTTCCCCGGCTCGACCATCGGCAACCTGATCCCGGCGACCGGGGTCGACTTGCTCCGGGCGATGCGCCGGACGCTCGGCACCGGCGCCTGGCTGTTCATCGGCTTCGACCGGGTCAAGGATCCCGCGGAGCTGCTCAGCGCCTACGACGACCAGGCCGGAGTCACCGCCCAGTTCAACCTCAATCTCCTCGCCCGGATCAACCGCGAGCTCGGCGGGGACATTCCGGTCGAGGCGTTCCGCCACCGCGCCGTCTGGAACGACAGGCTGAGCCGGATCGAAATGCACCTCCAGGCGACGCGTGACGTCCGCTTCGAGGTTTCCGGAAGGCACTTCGCCATGGGCGCCGGCGAGACCATACACACCGAGAACAGCCACAAATATGGCGAACGCGACGCAAGGCTGCTTCTGCTCGCGGGAGGCTGGACCCCGGCCGAGGAATGGGCGGACGAGGACGCGCGGTTTGCGCTGGTGCTGGCGCGCGCCGAGCCGGAAAGGTCGGCGCCCTAGATCCTCTCCGCCAGGCCGACCTCGCTCAGCAGATTGCGATGACGGCTGGTATCCGCTTCACTGCTTGGTCAGCTTGACCGCCGCATAGGCAGGGCCGGAATTGCCTCCAGGCGACACCAGCTCGGCCTTGATCTTGATTGCCTTGCCGGTCGAATAGACTCGGCGGGTGCCCAGAAACCAGCTTATTTGGCCCGATGTCTGGCCCTGCGGGATCATGAACCAGCCCGAGCCCATGATGTTGCCGAGATTGGCATCGTCGACGCTCAGAGCTACCTTCTGGCCGCCGGGGCCGGCCGGCGCGTTGAGCGCCACGGTCAGCGTCGGCGACGATCCGTTATTGCCCCCCGTAACCGAATCCTTGTCCAGGCCGAGGCTGTGGATACCGATGCAGCTGGTCGGGCTGAAATCCAGTGTGACCGGGTCCGTCTTTCCCGACGCCAGTTCGTCGAACAGGCAAAAGGGCCGCACCTCCACGATGAACTGAGCCGTCTTGTTCGGTGACGCGTAGGCCGCGTCCCGGTAGCTAGTGAAATCATGGTCGAATTTGATGCGCCCCGCATCGGTTTTCTTGGTGAGGGCCGAAACTCCGCCCATGAAGAATATCTGCTCGTACTGGCCGCTCTGCTGGTTCTTCATGAGCAGGTTCCAGACCGTGTGGGTGACTTCCGCAGAAAGCGGCGCCGACGCCTGGAAAGTCCGGCGGCAATTGAAGCCTAGAAGCACCGTTCCGTCGGGCGTCACCGAGGCGTTGGCGGCGACCTTGAGCAGCGAGGCGGTCACTCCGGCTGCCGATCGCTTCGGAGGCGCCGAAATGACGGCCGTCGCTTCGGATATGTTGAGCCGCTGCGCCTGGCTGCGGGTCCCGTGAACGGTGGCCGACATCGAAACGGGATTAAGATCCGACGCTGCAAAAATACCGGCATTGATCTGGACCGAGCCGGAAGATATCGGCTGGTTGAGCATATTTATCCGCGCCGACTCTTTTGCAAGTGCCTGAATTTGCGCCTGTATCTTTGTAAGATCTGTAGGATTAGCGTATCGCAGATACGGCGTCATGAAGACAGTTTCTGGCAACACGATTGTTCTCTCCCCGAGTCGTTCAGTGGCATACACCAAAAACTATCCATTTTTGACTCGGAAGTGACTCGCCGGTTACTAAACAGACGTCGTACTTTAGTTGACTGGAACGAATGCGGCTGTCCAGGCACGTCCGGCCTTCGAGAAGTCGTGGTCGAATCGAGGATCAGGGGCGCGGACGCCCAATCCGGTCGTCGGCATCTTCGGAGGGCAGTGAACCTATGGTCGCTATCTGCGCACCAGGCGTGCCCGCCAGGTGGTGATATAATCCCTCGAGCCGCGACACTCGTCCATCTCGGCCTGCTCGACCAGCCGGAAGGCTCGCCCGTCCCAGGCATATTTGGAATCGGTGCCGCAATCGCCGAGGCCCCGGCCCTTCGAGAAGCTGGTCAGTAGGCCGAGCTCCGTGTCCCAGGCGGCGTTGATCAGCATCGGCTTGCCTTCTCCCGCCCACCAGCCCGGCCGGTGGTCGAAGGCGGCGAGCTCGGCGCGCCCGCCGCGGCGGACGATGAAGGGGACGTGGCTGATATTGTACGCGCCCGAGCCGCAGGCGAGCAGAAGCAGGGTCTCGCCGGCGCCCAGGGCGGCGATTTCGGCCTCCTCCGGGCCGCCGACCTCGTCGATCGTGCAGCCATGCTTCCGACGCAGCGCCTGGAGCGCCGCGTCACCGAGCACCAGCCCGCGGCCGCTCGATTTGGGCCGAGCCACCACGACCGGCAGCGCCGGCGGAGCGGCCGCGGCCGCGGCCGTGCCGCGTCTGACCAGCGCCGTGGGGGTCCCGATCCGGCGCTGCTGCTTGTCCATGTAGAGCAAGGCCGCGCTCGCCCCCTTGAGGGAGACCGTGCCCAGAGACTTGCCGTCCGCCGCGTGCAATTGCAGCCGGCCCGCCGAGCGCAGGGCGGCGATCGCCGCCGCGGTATCCGCCGGAGCGACCCGGGTCTCGCCCTCGGCGCCGACCAGCCTCACCGCGAGCCTCCTGCCGTCCGCGCTCACCGAAGCGGCGTTGCTGTCCGCCCCGAGCTCGAAGGCGACGACCGGCTGAGCCCCGGCTTCGGCGCCGCGGCGAACGCTCATCGTCAAGGCGTCGTCGGGCCAATCGTCGGGCATGAGGGCGACCGAATGGCAGGCGCGGCCGTTGTCGCAGCCGACGGTCCAGTCCTGGAAGGTCTTGAGAGCGGTGGGCTGAGGCGTCGCGGCCGCGGCGAGGAGGAGGAGAGAGATCATTCCGGGAGCGTAGCGCCGCTTCACTTTCCCGTCATGCTGAACTTGCTTCAGCATCCAGCGACGAGCCCCTATGCGGGCGGAGGGTTGGACCCTGAAACAAGTCCAGGGTGACGACGGCGCTGCCCGACGTGGCCGCCATTGCCCCAAACCCGCCCCTTCCCTACATCGCCGGGGACCGATCCACGGAGACCGATTGATGCTGCTGGCCCTCATCCAGATATTGCTGATCCTTCTGACGGTGGTCTGGTGGATCATCGTCATCCAGATGATCCTCTCCTGGCTGGTCGCCTTCAACGTCATCAACACCTACAACGATTTCGTTCGCGGGCTGATGCGCGGGCTCGACCGCTTCCTCGAGCCGGTCTACCGGCCGATCCGCAAGGTCCTCCCCGATTTCGGCGGGCTCGACTTCAGCCCGATGGTCGTCCTCCTCGTCCTCTACATCGTCAGTACGCTGCTGACCGGCGTCGGCAACGACATCGCGAGAAGCTCGCTGTGAGCGCGGCGCGCATCGACGGCCGGGCGTTCGCCGCGCGGCTTCGCGAGCGCGTCGCCTCCGCCGTTCCAGCCTTCACCGAGGCCGCCGGCCGGGCTCCGGGCCTGGCCGTCGTGCTGGTCGGCGAGGATCCGGCGAGCCAGGTCTATGTCCGCTCCAAGGGCCGGGCGACGCAGGAGGCTGGAATGGCCAGCTTCGAGCATCGATTGCCCGACGAGGTCCCTCAGGACGAGCTGCTGGCGCTGGTCGGCAGGCTCAACGCCGACGAGGCGGTCGACGCGATCCTCGTCCAGCTGCCGCTCCCGGCCGGGATCGACGACAAGGCCGTCATCGAGGCGATCGACCCCGCCAAGGACGTCGACGGCTTCCATCCGATCAATGCCGGCCGGCTCGCAATCGGCGAGGAAGCCATGGTCCCCTGCACTCCGCTCGGCTGCCTGATGCTTCTGAAGGACCGGCTCGGCGACCTGTCCGGCCTCGAGGCGGTGGTGATCGGCCGCTCCAACATCGTCGGCAAGCCGATGGCCCAGCTGCTGCTGGCCGAGAATTGCACGATCACCCTCGCCCACAGCCGAACCCGCGATCTCCCCGCCGTGGTCCGCCGCGCCGACATCGTCGTCGCCGCGGTCGGCCGGCCGGAAATGGTCCGGCGCGACTGGCTGAAGCCGGGCGCGACCGTGATCGACGTCGGAATCAACCGGATAGCGGCGGCAGACGGCGGCAAGGACCGGCTGGTCGGCGACGTCGACTATGCCGGCGCCTCCGAAGTCGCCGCGGCGATCACGCCGGTGCCGGGCGGAGTCGGCCCGATGACCATCGCGGTGCTTCTTCGCAACACGCTGGTGGCGGCCCATTCGAGGGCCGGCCTGCCGCCCCCGGAAGGATTGTGATCGCCCTTTCCCTCATCCTCCCCGTGGGCGAAGCCCATCGGGAGGGGGGTGTAGGCGGGTCGGCATGCCGGGGGCATGCCGAGAGCCGGAACCGGCTGCGCAGCAGCCGTCGGCGGAACGGTGGTGGAGGGGCATCTCCGGCTCGGAACGCCCCTCCACCGCACTTCGTGCGGTCCCCGTCCCCAACGCTTCGCGTCGGGGAGGACAGCAGATGATCGCGCTCTTCCTCTCCGCCTTCGTCACCTTCCTGGTGGTGATCGACCCGCCGGGCTGCGCTCCGATCTTCGCCGGGCTGACCCGCGACTCCACCCCGGCCGAGCGCCGGTCGATGGCCGTCCGGGCCTCGCTGATCGCTGCAGGGATCCTGCTCTTCTTCGGGCTGCTCGGCGAGGATCTGCTCAAGATGCTCGGGATCAGCCTCGCGGCCTTCCGGATCGCGGGCGGGATCATGCTGTTCCTCATCGCCCTCGAGATGGTCTTCGAACGCCGCACCCAGCGCCGCGAGAGCCGGGCCCAGGAGGTCGAGGCGGATCCGGAGCATGACGACGTCTCGGTCTTCCCCATGGCCATCCCGATGATCGCCGGCCCCGGCTCGATCGCTTCGATCATGCTCCTGATGGCGCGCAGCGACGGATTCAACGAGAGCCTGGTGGTGATGGCCGCGCTTGGCGCCGTGCTTCTTCTCACGCTCGTCTCGCTGCTCGCCGCCGGCTGGCTGATGCGCCTGCTCGGTCACCGTATGGAGGCGATGCTGACCCGCTTGCTGGGCGTGGTCCTTGCCGCCCTCGCCGCCCAGTTCGTCATCGACGGAATCTCGGTCAGCTTCGAGGTCTAGGCCCCGGATAACGCCACCGGCTTCGATAATTGGTGCCAGGCACCAATTTCCAAGTCCTTGATTCCACTGCGTCCATGGGGCGCCTGCGCGTAATTGGTGCCAGGCACCAATTACTAAGTGCCTGATTCGATTGGCGGCTCGGGGGTACCACCCGCCACATCCGGTAGGGCGACCTGGCCGGGAGCGGTACCGGCTGGAGCCAGTCGGGGACCTTGCCGCGGACGAGCTGCATGTAGAAGCCATCCCTGGCCTGGCTCGCATAGACGGTGGATTCGGACAGGCCGGGGCAGAGCAGCACATAGTCGATCCGCCGCCGCTCGATCGTCGCGCGGGCGGCCTCGGCGGTGCCTCGGAAGGTCCGCATCACGTCGATGATGTCGCGGCCGTTGCGGTGATAGGGCCCGGCCACGGCGTCGTGGTGGGTGAGCGCGATCAGCCTCGGGCCGAGGTCGACGAAGGTCAGCACCTGTCCCTTGGGCACCTGAGCCACGGGCTTCAGAGCGCCCAGCGTCGGGCACAGATTGTTGGCCTTGTTGACGAGGTTCAGGCCCGGCCTCGGCTTGGGCGGGAAATAGCGCAGCATCTGCTGGGGAAGCAGGCCCGAGGCGAGCAGGAAGAGCGAGAAGGTGCCGATCACCCGGACCAGCATGAAGCGGCTGGTGACGGTCAGCCAGACCAGGGCGGTCGCCCCCGGCACGGCGAGCAGCTGGGCGGCCGGCCCGGCCCGGCTCTGCCAGAGGAGCAGGAGCGCGGCGAGCAGGGCCGGGGCGGCCGTCGCGCCCCAGGCGACGAGCCTGGGCTCGTCGCGGCGGTGGCGCCAGAGCATGACCGCATAGCCCACAAGCCCGGCCACCGGCAAAGCGGCGACGGTGATCGCGGTGGAGTAACCGTGCCTGTAGAGCGGACGCGCCTCGCGGACGTTGCCGAGCCACAATTGGACCAGCTCGGGCGAGGCTCCCTCCAGCCGGCCGAGGCATTGCGGCCAGGCCAAGGCATAGCCCGCCGCCAGCGCCGCGCCCGCGGCGGCGGCGAGGCCGAGACGAAGCGGCCAGGCGGCGGGACGGAGCAGCGCCAGGCCGACCGCGATCGCACCGCCCGCCACGACCACGGACAGCCAGACCGGCGAAAGAGCGTCGCACACCGGGGCCCGGTTGGCATAGGATGCAAAGAGCAGGAAGCCCAGGGCCGAGCCGCCGGCGAGGCTTGCCCCATAAGTGGCGAGGCGCCGCGCTTCGGCCGGGTCGCGCACCCACATCAGCACCGCGATTCCGCCCAGAAGCGCGAGGTAGAGCAGCATCTCGAGGCCGATGACGAGCGAAAGCGTGGTCGCGATTCCGAGCAGGGCGCCGCCCCGCGCCCGTTTCGGATCGGTGAGGGAGACGATTGCGACGGCGAGCAAGGCGAGCTGCCAGCCATGGTGGTCGATCCGGAGCGGCGCCCACTGGTTGCGGACCGAGTGGCCGCACAGCAGGATGGCGATGGCGAGCGCGAAGGCCCAGGGCGCGATCAGCCGCCGGGCGGCCACCGCGACCGCAGCCATCGCCACGAGCATCGGAAGCAACGGCGCGATCGCCACCGCGGCCTTCTCCGCCACCGGCCCGCCGACGAAAGGCGCCAGCGCAAGCTTGATCCCGGCGATGGGAAGGTCGACGAGACGCGACCAGTGGATGTCGGCGCCGAAGGGCGGGTTGAGCCGGTGCTGGCGAAGGTCGAACCAGTCCTGTCCCGCGATCAGGGCTCGGACCTGCATGATCCGCATATTGTCGTCGGTGTCGCCGAGCCAGAAGGCGTTGATCGAACCCCAGCGCGACCAGAGGAGGAACGCCGAGGTCCCGAGCCAGAAGAGCAGCACCAGCCAGCGCCAGCGTCGTTCCAGCCCCTCCATATTGCGTGAACCCTTTTCAACCCCTCCCGGCCGCATTAGTCCCTGCACGGCAAAGGGCAAGCAAGACCATCCCACCCCTCACCCTCCTCTACGACCGCTACGGCGTCCTGTTCGCCCAGATGGTCCGCTTCGGGCTCACCGGTGGCCTGCTGACGGTGCTCGTCGCCGCCGGCTATTGGGTGGTCGCAACCTTCCTCGGCGTCGAGCCGATGCTTTCGCTGACTCTCAACTATCTGGCGTTCACCGCGCTCGGCTACGTCCTCCACAGCCGGTGGAGCTTCAAGGGCCACGGCGCTCGGGACCGGGCGGGGGCCCGCAAGATACGCTTCTTCGTCGTCAACACCTTCGGCTTCCTGCTCAACCAGTTCTTCGTCTGGTTCCTGGTCAAGCATCTCGGCGGGCCGGCCTGGTGGGCGGTAATCCCGATCCTGCTCGTCACCCCGCTGGCGACCTTCTCGCTGCAGCGCTGGTGGGTCTTCGGCTGATGGCCAAGATCTGATGGAACGCATCGTCTACGACCGTATGGCCGAGCTCGACAGCCGGCATTGGTGGTACCGGGCGAGGCGTGAGATCCTCGCCGACCTCATCGAGCGGCGCATCCCGCTGCCGGAGGATCCGCGGATCCTCGAGATCGGCTGCGGCACGGGCCACAACATCGTCATGCTCAAGCGCTTCGGCCGGGTCGACGCGATCGAGATCGACCCCGCCGCCCGGGCCATCGCCAGCAGGCGGCTCGGCCGCGCCGTGATGGACTCGCCGCTGCCGGCGCTGACGGGCGTCGAGGACCGCGCCTACGATCTGGTCGCCATCCTGGACGTGCTCGAGCATGTCGAGGAGGATTGCGAGGCGCTGGAAAGCATCGCCCGCAAGCTCCGGGCCGGCGGCCGGATCCTGATCGCGGTTCCGGCCCATCCCTGGATGTGGAGCGCCCATGACGTCGTCAACCACCACAAGCGCCGCTATACGAAGAAGACCCTGAAGGCGGTGGTCGCCGCCGCCGGACTGAAGCTCGAGATGATGAGCTGGTTCAACAGCCTGCTCTTCCCGCTCGCCGCCGCCGCCCGCTTCGCCGGCAAGGTGCGCAGGAAGGAGGACAGCGACGACAAGCTGCCCCCGGCGCCGCTCAACGCTCTCTTCCAGGCGATCTTCGGCCTCGAGCGCTACGCGATCGGCCGGCTGCCGTTCCCGCCCGGAGTGTCGCTGGTGGCGATCGTCTCCGCCTCATGAGCGACATGGCCCAGGCTCGGCGCTCCGCCGGCATGGCCTGCGATCTCGGCGACGATGTAGAGCGGCCGGTGCTTCGATTCCATGTAGAGCCGGCCGAGATATTCGCCGATCATCCCGAGCACGAACATCTGCACCGCGCCCAGCACGACCACGACCAGCATCAGCGAGGTCCAGCCCTGGATTGCGCTGCCGGTGAAGAAGCCGACCGCGATATAGGCGACGAGAAGCAGCGACGCCGCGACCAGCCACAGGCCGATATGGCTCGCCATGCGCAGCGGAGCGGTTGAGAAGCCGGTGACCGCGTCGAGGGCGAAGCGGACCATCTTCGACAAGGGATATTTGCTCTGCCCGGCGTGCCGCTCGGCACGATCATAGGCGATCGGCACCTGCCTGAAGCCGACCCAGGCGACCATCCCGCGGATGAAGCGCGCCTGCTCGGGCAGGCTGAGCAGGGCGTCCAGCGCCCGGCGGCTCATCAGCCGGAAATCGCCGGTGTCCCGCGGGATCTCGATCTCGGCGAGCCTGGAGAGGAGGCGGTAGAAGAGCTTGGCGGTGCCGCGCTTGAACGCCGTCTCGCCGGCCCGCGCCCTGCGCACCGCATAGACGACGTCGGCGCCCCGTTCGTCCATCTCGACGAGCATCGCCGGAAGCAGCTCCGGCGGATCCTGGAGGTCGGCGTCGATGATCAGGATACGCTTGCCGGAGCACAGGTCCAGCCCGGCCGTCAAAGCGAGCTGGTGGCCGTGGTTGCGCGACAGGTTGATCGCGACCAGCCGCGGGTCGGTCGCCGACAGCGTGCGCATCATCTCCCAGCTGCGGTCGCGCGAGCCGTCGTTGACGAGGACGATCTCGTAATCCTCCCCCACCACCGAGCGCGCGGCCGCCGTCAGCCTGCCGTGCAGCTCGGCGAGGCAATCCTCCTCGTTGTAGCAGGGCACGACGATGGAGAGGCTGGGGGCGTTCATTCGGCTTCCTGCGCAGCGATCGGGCGGGGATCCGTAACCCGATACAGCACGCTGGCGCCGCTTTGCCAGACCGGACGAAGCCCGCGCGACAAAGCCGGATCGTGGCTCGGCGCGTTGATCAGCCAGACGTAATCGAACTTGTCCCTCGGGAAGCGCGCGAGCGATTCGGCGAGAGTCAGCCAGCGTTCGCCGGGGCAGGGACGGTCGAGCACCTGCTGGGAGGGGTCGCGGGAGAAATATCCGTTGTCCGGATAATGGGCTGTGAGCAGCTGCGCCCCGCTCATCGACCATTGGTCGTTGGAAAAGGCGTCGCGCCGGACCAGGGCGAGGGCCGGAAGGTGCTCGAGCCGCTGCTGCGCCCAGCTCCTCCGGCAGGTGACCCCCACGAACGAAATCACCCGGGCGCCCCTCGGAATATGGTCGACCGCGGCGAGCTCGCGGTCGTAGGCCTGGTCGTACATCCAGAAGCTGACCGTATTGCCGCCGAGGCGGGCGCCGGCGAAAAGCAGGCCGGCCGCCGCGAAGGCGGCGCCGGCGCGCCCGGCAAAGGCGGGCCGGTAGCGGATTGCGATGATTGCGACGGCCAGCACGTAGGGCGCGAGCCGCATGTCGGCATAATTGGATCCGAAGACGATCCGCGGCAGGCAGACATAGACGAGCGCGAGGAAGAGCGCCGAGGCGGCGAGGTTGCGCGAATATTCGAGCCTGCTTCGATACGCGAGCCCCGCCAGCAGGACGAGGCCGATGACCACGAGGGCGGCCTGGTCCCACTCGTACCAGCGGTCCCTCAGCGCCATGCGCATCCAGTTCATTTTCTGCTCGAAATTGAACCAGACCGCCGTCTGACCCGCCACCTGCTCGCCGCTCCGCCAGAGCAGCATGAGGAGCACCGGCGGCGCCAGCGCGAGACAGTGGAGGCCGCTCTTGAAGCCCGCCTTCCAGAGCGGACGCTTGAGGTCGACCTGACGGACCAGCTCGGCGGAGAAGGCCATCACTCCGAGCGTGCCCCAGCCGAAGGCGTGGCATATCCAGAGCATGATCGAGATCGGCACGAAGAGGCCGGCGCGCAGCCTCAATCGCCCCAGCCGGGCGAGCCTCAGCCAGAAAGCGAAAGCGAGGAAGGCGAGCGCCATCGACAGTGCGAAATTGACGAAGCCGAACATGAGCGGAAAGCTGTAGGTGAGCGGCAGCGCGAAATAGGCGGTCGGAGGGATCCGCTCGTGAACCTCGCGCGCCACCCAGAGGAAGCCTGCCGCGGTCAGGACCGGGGTGGCGATGGCGATCAGCTTCACCGCGGGCTCAAGGCCGATCAGCGCCGCCAGCGGCACCACCAGCAGGTCGACCCCGAGATTCCCGATCAGCGCCCACTGGAAGTCGTAATAGCCCTGAAGGACGGCGGAGCGGCCGATCTCGATCTGGACGTGGTAGCGGCCCATATGGCCGGGCAGGTCGACGAGCGGAGTCACGTCGGGCCAGAGCATGGGCACGCCGCAGGCGAGCACCGCCGCGAGGACGAGGGCGGGATGCTCCCACCATGCGCGCGGCTGGCCGGCGCTCGCGCTCTCTCGTTCGGCAGGCGTGGAAGTCATTGCGCCCCGGCAAATCCTGGCTTGAGGCTGCTGCCTCTCCCCTCCGGCCGGGAAATTCAACCTCTAACTTGGTTGGTGACTGTCCTGCCGAAACATAATCGTCACCCCGGACTTGATCCCGGGTCCACCTTCTTCCGCAGGACGAGTGGAGGTAGAAAGTGGATGCCGGATCAGGTCCGGCATGACGAACGGGCCGCGACGGACGGCGGGGCGCGCGCGTTAAAGCCCGGTACAGCCGCTTCGGGCTAGGGGAGCCTTGCGGAGGGGAGAGTGGTCCCCGAGTTCCAAGGAGTTGATAATGAAGACGATATTTTTTGCCGGCGCCGCCCTGGCGACGCTTTGCGCGGCTCCGGCCGCGGCCCAGCCGGGCGAGGGCCGGACCGGCTTTGCCCAGCCCCAGACGCGGGCGGCGGTCGCGGCCCAGGTCCAGACCCGCTTCGCCCGCGCCGATTCCAATCGCGACGGCTTCGTCACCCAGGACGAAGTCCGGGCCGGGAGAGAGGCGCGCCGCGAGCATCGCGGCGAGCGACGCGGACAGCGCTTCGAGCAACTCGACGCCAATGATGATGGAATGATCAGCCGTGCCGAGTTCGAAGCTCCGCGCGCCGAGCGCGGCGAGCGCGGCGAGCGCCGGGAAATGCGTTCCGAGCGCCGCGGGCAGCGCTTCGCCCGTCGCGGCGGCCGCGCCGGCGGGATGATGACGGCCCGCTTCGGCGCCCGCGCCTTCGCGATGATGGATTCCAACCGGGACGGCCGGGTCGCGCTCGCCGAAGCGCAGCGGGTCGCGCTCCAGCGCTTCGACCGAATCGACTCGAACCGCGACGGGACGATCAGCCCGGACGAGCGCCAGGCGGCGCGCGCGGCCCGGATGGAGCGGCGCGAGGAGCGGCGGGACGACTAGCTTCCTAAATTCCTCCCCGAGCTTGTCTCGGGGAGGGGGACCGCGCGAAGCGCGGTGGAGGGGAAGTGCGGACTCAGCATTTCCCCTCCACCACGGCGCTTCGCACCGCGGTCCCCCTCCCCGAGCAAGCTCGGGGAGGAATTAATAGGTACGTTCTACTCCGCCGCCAGATGCCATTGCGGCGCTTCCTCCATCTCCCGGAGCCGCGCCGATTCCTCGTACATATAGTCGCGGGTCATCGGGATGGCGTCGCGGCGCTTCACATATTGGATCTGCCAGTTGACCATTCCGCCGTAGCGGAACGCCGCCTCGGCGCCGGCCAGGTAGAAGAGCCACATGCGGTAGAAGCGCTCGTCGTAGAGCGAGATGATCTCGTCCTTGTTCATGACGGTGCGGTTGTACCATTCCGCCAGCGTCGGCGCGTAATGGAAGCGCATCGCCTCGACGTCGGTGACGATCAGCCGGTGCTTCTCGGCCTGGGTGACCAGCTCCGACAGGGCCGGGATGTAGCCGCCGGGGAAGATGTACTTCCTCGTCCATTTGTCGGTGACCCCCGGCTCGCCCATCCGGCCGCAGCAATGCGACACCATCACTCCGTCGTCCTTCAGGAGCCGGCGCATATGGGTGAAGAAGCCGGGATAATGCGGAGTCCCGAGATGCTCGATCAGGCCGACGTTGCTGATCCGGTCGAACTCGCCCTCAACGTCGCGATAGTCGAGTAGCTCGAACTTGACCTTGTCCGAAACGCCCGCCTCGCGCGCCCGCTCGTTGGAGAAGTCGACCTGGTCGCGGGCCAGGGCGACGCCGAGCACCTCCACGCCGTACATCCGGTTCAGGTACAAAGCGAAGCCGCCCCAGCCGCAGCCGACGTCGAGCACCCTCATCCCCGGCTTCAGGTACAGCTTCGAGGCGATGTGCGCCTTCTTGTCGAGCTGGGCCTTTTCGAGGCTGTTCGACAGGTCGCGATAATAAGCCATCGTGTACTGCCGGTCCTCGTCGAGGAACAGCTCGAAGAGCCGGCGGGTGAGGTTGTAGGTGTGCTCGGCATTCTTGGCCGAACGGGTCTTCCAGTTGATCTGGTCGAGGCGCCCCGCAATCCGGCCGATCCCCCGGCGCACCGGCCCCTTGGGCTTCAGCGGCCCCTGGCGCTCGACCGGCGCATTGTAGCGGATCAGAAGGACGAGGTCGCGAAGGTTGCCCTGCTCGACGACCATCCGGCCGTCCATGAAGACCTCGCCGGCGCCGACTCGCGGATCCTTGACGATATGGTTGGCGGCGCCCTTGTCGGTGAAGCGGACCCGGACCGGACCGTGCGGCGCCGGCTGGCCGTCGCCATAATGATATTCCTTGCCGTCATGGTCGATGACGGTGAGCTCGCCTTTGGTGACGATCTTCTTGAGCAGTTTGTCGAGCAGCCACATTCGTCATGATCCCCAGGTTTTTCGGCAAAAAGCATGGCTCGCGCCGCCCGGTCAAGCCTTCGTCCTCCCTGTCGCCGAAGGCGATGGGGAGGGGGACCATGCGAAGCATGGTGGAGGGGCCTAGTGAGTCCGAAAGCCCCTCCACCGCACTTCGTGCGGTCCCCCTCCCCACGCGCTCCGCGCGCAGGGAGGACGGCCAGCGTCTACCTCCCCGGCGCCGGCCCCTGCTTCTCCCTCAGCCGAGCTTCGTCCTTGAGCATGTAGTCGCGGGTCATCGGCGCGGCGTAGCGGCTGCGCAGATATTGGAGCTGGTAGACGACCATCGCTCCGTCGGTGAACATCGTCATCGAGGCGGCGAGGTAGAAGAGGTAGAGGCGGTAGAAACGCTCGTCGTAGAGGGCGACGATCTCGTCATGCTTCGTCTTGAACGTCTCGTACCAGGCGCGCAGCGTGTAGACGTAATGGAGTCGAAGCGCCTCGCAATCCGCCATGATCAGCCGCTCGCGCTCGCTCGCCGAGACGATCTCCGACAGGGCCGGCAGATAGCCGCCGGGGAAGATGTATTTCTGCATGAAGCGGTCGGTGGTGCCGGGCTTGCCCATCCGCCCCATCGTGTGGACGAGGGCGGCCCCCTCCGGGTGGAGCAGCTCGCGTATCTTGCGGAAGAAGATCGGGAAATGGGCGGTTCCCAGATGCTCGAACATGCCGATCGAGACGATCCGGTCGAACACGCCGGTGACGTCGCGATAGTCGCAAAGCTCGAACCGGACCCGGTCGGACACGCCCGCCTCCTCGGCGCGCTGCCGGGCCACGGCCAGCTGCTCCTTCGACAGAGTGACCCCCAGCACGTCGACGTCGGCGACCCGGTTCAGGTAGAGCGCGAGCCCGCCCCAGCCGCAGCCGATGTCGAGCACCTTCTGCCGCGGCTTCAGGAGCATCTTCGAGGCGATATGGGCCTTCTTGTCGAGCTGGGCCTGCTCGATGCTGTTCCTGGGGTCGGTGAAATAGGCGCAGCTGTACTGCATGTCCGGATCGAGGAAGAGCCGGTAGAGGTCGTTGCCGATGTCGTAATGATGCTGGACGTTCTTCAGCGAGCGCGACTTGGTGTTGAGCGTGCTCATCAGGTGGCGAAGCCTGCCGGTCTTCTTCAGGAACTCGTTCGGCCGGGTCCGCTCCTCCCAGCGCCGGTTGCGGCGGATGATCAGGATGAGATCGATGATCTCGCCCCGCTCGAGCCGGAGCCGGTCCTCCATGTAGGTCTCGACGGTGCCGAGCGTCGGGTCCCGCGCGATCTGGAGCGCGACCCGCCGGTCCATGAGCCGGACCGTTACCGGGTTCAGATCGGGATCGGGCGCGCCGAACCGGCGGGTCTTCCCGTCATGGGTGATGATGGTGAGCTCGCCCCGCTTGATGAGCCCCGGGAGCATCTTGTCTAACAGTCGCATGGCCGCGCAGAATAACCGCATGTCCGCCAAGCGCAACTCCGTTACGGAAGCGATCCTGTCGCGAAGATCGGTCCGGTCTTTCCTGCCTCGGCCGATCCCTCGGACAATGGTCGAGGAGATGCTCGGCACGGCCGCCCGGGCGCCGTCGGGCGGCAACCTCCAGCCCTGGCGGGTGGACGTCCTGACCGGCGAGCCGCTCGCGGCGCTCGAGGCCGAGGCTCTCGCCTCGACCGGGACGGAGATGGAGCTCGAAGTCTATCCCTCGCCGCTGCCGGAACCCTACCGGACCCGCCGGCACCGGAGCGGCGAGGCCCTGTACGAGGCGATCGGCATTCCCCGCGGCGACCGGCCGGCCCGGCTGGCCCAGTTCGCCCGCAATTTCGAGGCGTTCGGAGCGCCGGTGCTCCTCCTCTTCTCGATCGACCGGATGTTCGACCGGCCGCAATGGGCGCATCTGGGCATGTTCATCCAGAATCTGATGCTGCTGGCCGAGGCGCGCGGCCTCGCGACCTGCCCGCAGGAGGCCTGGGCGGCGGTGCACGACGTGGTGGCCCGGCATATCGAGCTTCCGGCGGAGCGCATCCTCTATTGCGGGATGGCGCTGGGCTATCCGGACCTGGAAGCTCCGATCAATTCGCTGCGGACCGAGCGGGAGCCGGTCGGGGAGTTTGCGACGTTTCGGGGGTTTTAGTCCTCCCCGTGCGCGAAGCGGATGGGGAGGGGGACCATGCGAAGCATGGTGGAGGGGCGAACGGCAT
>DASVVM010000001.1:0-2021 GCA_036386555.1 Allosphingosinicella sp. | reverse complement strand
TATCGGCGAGGGCGCCGATTGGGACAGAGCCCCCGAGAGCGCCCGGGCCGCCGATCGACGGCTCGGCGAGACTCGATCCGCCTCGATCAAGGCGATGCTGGCCACGTTGCCGGAAGCCCTGCGGAGCGGCCACGTCCAGGTGACCGTCAGGCAGAACCGCCAGATCTTCAGCGAGGAAGAGCTGCGCGCGAACCGGTCGCTGAATGCCCGGGTCCGAGCGGGGATCGTCGCGGACATAAGGGTCCGCCCTCCGAAGCGTAAAAGCAAAAAGCCGGTGCCAGTCTGCTAAACCTCGGCGGGCCGCAGCTAGTGGCGTGCCGGTCGTTCGCGTGACGCTCCGAGATGCAATGCCTCCTCGGTCTACGCAGGGAGGACAGTGGATTGTGCATTCGAGCTGGCGCGTAGAAGACCGGCTGCGGGTGGAAAGCGGACATTTGCCGGAACGGAAGCAACCGCCTTTTTGCCTTACAGCGGCTTTTCACTCGGACCGTCGGGTCGCGCCAAGCCGTGCCAGGCGCCGCAGATCCGGCTTCCACTTTGTTCTGAAGAGCAACCAAAAACCGGTGATCGCGAGCCAGATGATGCCGAACGCCATCACGATGATCAGCGGGTGATTGAAGCTGGTGCGGCTCACATAGTCCATATTGTGGAGCATCCAGGCGAAGTCCCAGATCCTCCAGGTGTCATTGCGGCGCTCGAGCAGCTTGCCGGTCGCCCCCGAGACATAAAAGCTGCTGTTCGCGGCGTCGGCGAAATCGACCCGCCAGATCGGAAGTTTGTGCTCCCTCACGGCGAGTTCCACCTCGCGTAGCGGCGCCACGAACGAAACCTTGCCGCCGCCCGCGTAGCTCGCCTCGGCTACCCTTCTGGCGAGAGGCCCGTCCACCCGGACCGGACGCCCGTCAGCGGCGTCGAAAAGCCGAACCCCTGCAGGCGTTGCCACCTCGAGGACCTGCCGGTCCATAAGCGGGCGAACCGCCACGCCGGTGACTGGCTGGCCGCTAAGGGACCGCTGAACCTGCCGCCATGCCGGGCCCCCGAGCGGTAATGCCGGTGACGCCGCGGCTGTCCGCGCCTTGCCTCCCGCGACCGTATCCATGTCGAGAAGCGCCATCGTTGCACCGCTTACTGTCCAGATCACGAACTGGAGCCCAAGGATGAGCCCGATCCACTTATGGATTCGGCGCAGGAGAGGCGCTGAGAGGCTCACGGCTACGCCTTCCTGCGCCTGCGGCGGGGGAAGCTGTAGACGAGCAGCCAGGCGCCGGAGAGGGCCATCAGGGCGGCGGCCCAGGTGAAGACCCGAAGCAGCGGGTTGTTGACGTTGTCCCGCGTCTCATAGTCCATGATGTGGAGCATCCAGGCGAAGTCGAAGACCCGCCACAGCTCGTGCCGGCGCGAGATCAGCTCCCCCGTCTGGGGTGAGAAATAGAGCGTCGGCTTGTTCCAGCCGTCGAAGTCCGCCCGCCACAGGGGCGGCTTTCTGGACCTGATCTCGCCGGGGACCTTGTCGATCAGCGCGACCCTGACCAGCCGCTCGTCGCCGGTGAACCAGTGATCGGCAAGCTGCCGGACCTGCGCCGCCGACGGCGGCGGAAGCCTTTCGCCCGTCGTCGCGTCGACCAGCGAGGCTCCTCCCTTCCTCGAGACGATGTAGGTCGGTCGGTCGAGCAGCCAGTGAAGCCGCACGCCGTCCGCCCCAGGCACCGATCGCGCCGCCACGAGCGGGTCGATCAGCCTTGCCGGATCGATCGGGCGGGCCGCGGCGTGACGGATGAAATGGTCGCCGTGGATGATGTCGATGTGGACGACCGTCATATAGAGGCCGGTTGCGGTCCAGATCAGCGCCTGGAGCCCGACAAACAGCGCCAGCCACTTATGACTCCGTCTCGCCAGCAATGGTGCCGATATCGCCAACCTGAAGCTCCTGGCCGTGCCGTATCAAAGCTGCCCGGGGCCGCCTCGACGGCCACGGACCAACCTTCACTGGAACGTCAGCAGTGACCTGCCGCCCGGTGCTC